>JANLSY010000063.1:0-19096 GCA_031362665.1 Sphingomonadales bacterium | reverse complement strand
ACCGCTGAAAGCATCTAAGCGGGAAGCCTCCCTCGAGATTAGATTTCATCGAGTCGTAGTAGACCACTACGTTGATAGGTTGGGTGTGGAAGCGCAGTAATGCGTGAAGCTAACCAATCCTAATTACTCTTTTCGCGCTTGGTCAAAGAGTCCCACCATCAATGACAGTGCTGATTAACTTAGCATGTCGATGGCGGATGATTGTCATCGCAACCAGATATCTTATTCCCTGCACGGGCATCGATTATAACCCAAATTCACTTGTTAGTGAGCGCCTGCTTCATTGCTTGGTGACCATAGCGTTTGTGACCCACCCGATCCCATCCCGAACTCGGCCGTGAAACCAAACTGCGCCGATGGTACTACCGCTTAAGCGTTGGAAGAGTAGGGCGTCGCCAGGCATTGCAGCCGGCGCTTGCTAATTTAGTGCATTGGAAGAACCCATTCATAATTCAAAAGGCGGACCGCTGTCGTTCATTCGACGGATGTCCGCCTTTTTTAGTTTTTGCCCTTTTGAAATAGGGGGCGATTTGGTGGCGCGGGATGGAGCAGCCCGGTAGCTCGTCAGGCTCATAACCTGAAGGTCGTAGGTTCAAATCCTACTCCCGCAACCAAACAAAACAGGCCCCTCGCGGGGCCTTTTTTGTTGGTTTCGCTGACGGAACAGATCGAAATGCCGTAATTGTACGTAGCTATCGGCCGATAATCCTTCTTTTGAGAGAATAATCCTTTCCATCTATCGATTGCTCAATGACGGTGCAGATGATAGCGTGCAAAAAATCGGGTCGCCACATCGCTGAGGATTGAGGAGAACCCGATGTATCTCGTATCGCGTACACTCTTACTTACTGGAATGTCGGTCGCGTTTTTGGGCTTGTCGAATTCGACTAAGCTTCGCAACGAGCCGGTAAATGAACCAATTCAGATACCCGGTTTGATTTGCGGCCAAGGTCAATCGAACTTCCTTGCTCTGCCAGCTAAATTCCAGCTTGCTCTTGCGAGCCTCAAAATGGCGTCGATTTCGGTCGGTGACGGTTCCGTCCCGTTGATTGCAGGATTGGATAAAGTTGGCCTGACGGTGACCACGTCCAGCACCAAAGCGCAGCAGTACTTCAATCAGGGCCTCGCCTTGACCTATGGATTCAATCATGACGGTGCAATTCGGTCGTTCCGCGCAGCACAGGCATTGGACCCCGAATGTGCGATGTGCTTTTGGGGGGAGGCCTACGCCCATGGACCGAACATTAACGCCCCCATGGACCCCGCGGTCAACGCCAGAGCAGTAGCGGCGGTTGAACGCGCAAGGACGCTGCGTGATCGAGCAAAACCGTGGGAACGCGATCTGATAGACACAATTGCGACGCGCTACAGCCCGGATACTAAGGCAGATCGGCCAGCGCTCGACATCGCCTATGCCGCCGCCATGCAGCGGGTCGCTTTGGCCCATCCAGAAAACGACGATATTGCGGCACTTGCCGCCGAAGCTATAATGAATACGCGGCCATGGGACTATTGGGAGGCGGATCGACGGACGCCCAAGGGTGAAATCGGCACTGCAGTAAATTTGGTAGAACGCGTATTATCGCGAAATCCCGACCATCCTCAGGCCATCCACCTTTACATCCATCTGATGGAAGCTTCTCGGCCTGAAAAGGCCGAAGCGTCAGCCGACCGCCTAGCCAAGCCCCTTATGCCGGGGGCCGGTCATTTCGTCCACATGCCAGCGCATCTTTACCATGTGCTTGGGCGCTATCGTGACTCCATCAAGGCCAACGTAGCTGCAGCAAAAGCTGATGAAGCTTGGCTGGCGCAAACCGACGAAGCGGGCATTTATCGATACGGTTATTATCCACATTATGTGCATTTTATCGTTACCGCGGCACAGCTTGGCGGTGACAAGGCGACAGCTCTCAATCAATCGGCCAGACTCCGGAAGATACTTGGGGTCGATGTCGCGATCGCCCTGCCATGGGTACATGTGATCTACGCCGCACCCTATTTTGCCCATGCACAATTCAGTTCGCCCGCCGAGATATTGGCACTACCTGCGCCTGACCAAAGACTGCCTTATGCGACAGGCATGTGGCATTATTCTCGCGCCGTAGGAGCCGCGCTGAAAAACGATGCAGCCGCAGTAGAAAAAGAAATCGCGGCAATGCGCAAACTCCGGACGGAAGTGGATTTCAAACCGATGGTCGATGCCGGTGTACCGGCACCTGACCTGCTCGAACTTGCCGAGGAGGTCGCATTCGGACGTATTGCCTATGTTCAGAAGCGGTATAGCGATGCTGCGGAACACTTTACCCGAGCCGCAGCGATCGAAGATCGGATCCCTTATATGGAGCCGCCATATTGGTATTATCCGGTGCGACAGTCGCTCGGAGCGGCACAATTGGCAATGGGCCAGCCGGATGCAGCGCGGCAGAGTTTTATGGCTGCACTTGTACGCGCTCCTAACAATGGCTGGGCACTTTATGGACTTGCGGAATCTCAGCGGCAAATGAGAGACCGTCCAGCAATGCGCGGTACAATGGCGGCCCTTGAGCGGGCGTGGCTCGGCGTCGATCGGAGCGCCCTCCAACTTTCCCGCCTATAACCGACAAGGCAGCGGGCTGAGCAAAAACATTGCGGGGACCTACTGAGTCTCCTGCGTAACTTGCGCGGGCATTTGATGCAGGTCCTTCGATTGAACAGCCCCACCCAATCGGGTAACCCACACACCATGCCCCAAACCCATACCCTAAACTGGGCAAACCCCACCGACTATGACTCCCTCGCCGACATCGTCTTCGACGCCGTCCGCAATGGCCCCAGCAAATATACGCAAGCCCAACGTGCGGCCTGGGTTCCGGAACGCCGGGGCGGGGAGGAGTGGGCGGAACGCTTAAAGAGGCAGGTCATTGCCATCGCCCGCGACGAAACCCGCGCTGTCGGCTTTATGAGTCTTGCGCCCGAAGGCTATATCGACTTCGCCTTTATCCGGCCCGACGCGCAAGGAAGTGGCCTGTTTCGGCGGCTGTTCGCTATGATCGAAGACAAAGCCCGTTCCCAAAACGAACCCCGCCTGTGGACCCATGCCAGCTTGATGGCGCAGCACGCCTTTGCCGCGGTCGGCTTTGAGGTGGTCGAGCATGAGGTTGTTCAAATCGGCGATCAACGCTTTGAACGAGCAAAGATGGAGAAGTTTTCGACCGTTTGAATGGTTCACGCAGAGGCGCAGAGTTCGCAGAGTGGAATGTGCTTCTCTGCGAGCTCCGCGCCTCTGCGTGAACTTTTGATTCCTTGCAATGTAGGATTTGGCCTGTCAGATTCGCGCACGACATTGCTATTCGCCCAGAGGCTGTAAGGGCACGCAACCAGCCACCGTCCGAACTTACCCTTAAAGCAACAAAGGATACAGTTTGGGGATATCCTATCGGTATCCTTTGTATCTTTAGCGCGAAGCAATGCCCTTTACGCATGACCTTAATGTAGAATTTCTGCGTCAAACCCACCCGCCTGCAACCGTTTGTCGCACTGTCGGCTCGCCACATCCGCACTCGCCCTATCCTGACCGCACCCGTTCATCAGCCAGCAAGGTCGGTTTGACCACGCAGAACGCGCATGACGTTCAGGTGCGGCTTTACGGCTGCGTATCAAATAAACGAGATGAAGGGGGCTTCCGACAGCCGGGCACGCCATGACAGGGGGGTGGTCCGATTTGGGCTTGCGAAAAGGCAGGTTCTGGCTGTTATATTGTAATTGGAGGACCGTGATAATGATTTCCAGAAAACCGAAAACGCTTGCGCTGCTTGCAGTGCTTACTCTTCCCGCCTGGGGCAGCCTTTATGCGCAGGATCAGGACGCGGCCCAGCCCGAAGTCGGCACCGTCGTAACCGGAATGCCGCCCGCCGATCTCGCTGGCCTTGCGGCTGGACCCGAGATTAAAGGCATGATCTCTGCCCGCAAGGACGACAAGGTGCAGGTCACTCTGCCCGATGGTTCCAAGACCGTGCTGTACATCACCGAAGGGACTCAGGTCCGTTCGAGCTCCGGCCTGTTGGGCATTGGCCGCAGCAAGCTTGCGACCGAACAGTTGCTCAACGGTCTGCCGGTCACCGCCAAGACCGTGGTTTGGGGCGGCGGCCTCATTGCCAGCCAGATCAGGGTGCAGAGCAAGGATCTGAAAACCGCCAGCATGATCCGCACCGGCACAGAGCAGGGCTTTTCGGAGCAGACCGCGGCCACCGAGGCGCTGCGCAGCCGCGTTGCCGATATCGATCAATATAATGTCAAAGGCACGACCAACGTCTATTTCGACACCGGCAAATGGAACCTGTCGCAACAGGCACAGGCCGATCTGTGCGCTGCGGCATCGCAGGCCAATGCCACCGATAACGCGTTGATGCTGGTGGTTGGATACACCGACTCAGTCGGCGACTATGACTACAACCAGACGCTCAGCGAAAAGCGCGCTTCGAGGGTCGTCAATCATTTGCAGCAGGCCTGTGGCTGGAAACCCTACCGTATGCTGACCCCGACCGGTATGGCCGAAGCCGACCCGACCGCGGATAACAGCACCGAAGAAGGCAAGGCGCAGAATCGGCGCGTTGCCGTGAATATCCTCGTCAGCAAGAGCGTCGACGGACTGTAAGTTGCACGGGGTGGGTTTTGCGCCCACCCCGATTGCTTAAATGAAGGCTACGATCAAGCGTCGTTCACCGAAAATATCCTCCTCCCTATCGAAGCTGCGCGCTTGGGCTTGCTCTTGCCCGCTAGGCATGACAGCAAAGCAGTCAATGCTAGGATAGGGGAGCTTTCCGATGAAGTTGTTGATCAAATCCGCGCTGCTCGCGGGCGTTTCGTGCATTTCCGCCGCCGCAATGGCGCAGGACAAGCCCGCCGATGAAAAGCCGAAATGGGACGTCGCCGCGCCTCCCGGGCTGACGGTGCGCCAAATCGAGATCAATACCAATGAAGGTTCGTGGATGAACCTCGATGTCAGCCCCGACGGCAGCACGCTGGCCTTTGACCTTCTCGGCGATATATACACGATACCCGTGAATGGCGGCACTCCGACGCGGATTGCCGAGGGCCTTCCCTTCGAAACGCAGCCGCGTTTTTCGCCCGACGGACGGCGGATTGCCTTCACCTCGGATCGCGGTGGCGGCGACAATATCTGGATCATGAATATGGACGGTAGCGACAAGCGTCAGCTATCCAAGGAAGATTTTCGCCTACTGAACCAGCCAAGCTGGAGCCCCGACGGTCGCTTCATCGCTGCGAAGAAGCATTTCACCACCGGCCGTTCGCTCGGCACCGGCGAGGTCTGGCTTTACCATGTCTCAGGCGGCGCGGGCGTGCAGCTGGTCAAGAAACCGAACGAGCAGCACCAGAAGGAACTCGGCGAGCCGACCTACGCCCCTGATGGCAAGCATATCTATTACACCCGCAACATCACACCGGGACCGATCTTTGAATATGCGCAAGACTCCAATGGCCGCCTGTTCGATATCGAAAGGTACGACATCGATACCGGCGAGACTGAAACTGCAGTTGGTGGCGTTGGTGGCTCGGTACGGCCAACCCCTTCGCCCGACGGCAAGAAAATCGCATTCGTCCGCCGCGAGGGTACAAAATCCAAGCTTTACGTGAAGGACTTCTCGACCGGCGATGAGCGCAAAATTTATGACGCACTCGACCAGGACGTTCAGGAAACCTGGGCAGTTACCGGCGTTTACCCCAATATGGACTGGTCGCCTGACAACAAGAGCATCTATTTCTGGGCGGGCGGCAAGATCCGCAAGGTCGATTGGCAATCCGGCGCTGTGAGCGAGATTCCGTTCCGCATCTCCGACACGCGCGGTGTCATCGATCCGCCGCGTCCGCTGATTGAGGTCGCACCTGCCAGCTTTAACACCAGCATGCCGCGCGGCGTTGTTACCTCGCCCGATGGCAGGACGGTGCTGTTCGAGACGATGGGTAAGCTTTGGACGAAGCCAGCTGCCGGCGGAACGGCGAAACGGTTAACGTCTGCCACGGACGAAATGGAAGCCTATCCCACATGGTCGCGCGACGGGCGGACGATTGCTTATGTCACCTGGACCGACAAGGGCTTGGGCGAAATCCGCACCGTTTCGGCATCGGGTGGCGGATCGAAAAAAGTCACGCAAATGGCCGGCCATTATGCCCGGCCTCGCTTTTCGCCCAATGGCAAGACCATAGTGTTCGAGAAAGGCGAAGGCGGCGGCCTGACGTCGCCGCGGCTGTCCGACCAGCCGGGCATCTATCGCGTTGCTGCGGCTGGCGGCGCGATGGAACGCATTGCGAAGGGCGGAACCGCACCTCATTTCGGCAGCAGTAACGAGCGGGTGTTTTACACCGAATCTGGCCAGAATAAGCGGTTGCTCGTCAGCACGGATTTGGGCGGCGAAGCAAAGCGCACTCATGCGAGCGGCGAGCTGACAACGATTTACGAAGTCTCGCCCGACGGCACCAACTTCGCATTCCGGCAGAATTACGAAGCGTTCGTCATGCCGCTGATGCCCGGTACGCAGGAAGTAAGTGCTTCACCGTCCGGTGGTCCGCTTCCGGTGACCAAAGTTAGTAGTGGAGGGGCGGACTATATCCATTGGAGCAATGACGGCAGCGCGCTGCACTGGGCGCTTGGACCGACGCTCTATTCGGCGCAGACCAACGCCTTTTTCCCCAATGCACCGCTGGCCAAGGATGCCAAGCCCGCTAAATTCGAGCCGCCAAAGACTGGTGTTTCGCTATCCATGCCGGTGAAAGCTGATCGCCCAACCGGCCTCGTCGCCTTTACCGGCGCGCGCATTGTCACCATGGCGGACAAGAGCGGCGGCATTATCGACAATGGTGTGGTCTTGGTCGAGAACGATCGCATCAAAGCTGTCGGTCGCGCAGGTGAACTGGCGATCCCGGCGAGTGCGAAGACGGTAGATGTGACCGGTAAGACCATCATCCCGGGCTTGGTTGATGCCCACGCGCACGGTCCGCACGGTGTCGATGAATTCGCCCCGCAGCAAAATTGGGTGAACATGCTCAACCTCGCCATGGGCGTCACGACTCGGCACGACCCGTCTAGCAGCGCGGCAACGGTATTCCCTGCGCTCGAAATGCAGCGCGCCGGGCTCATCATTGGCCCGCGTAGCTTCTCGACGGGCGAGATTGTCTACGGGGCGAAGGCTGCGGACGTCTATGCCGAGATCAACAGTCTCGATGATGCCCTCGCCCATGTCCGCCGCTTGAAGGCGCAAGGCGCTCATAGCGTCAAAAACTACAACCAGCCGCGCCGGGAGCAGCGCCAACAGGTTGTGGCGGCGGCGCTTGCCGAAAATATGCGGTCGGTGGCCGAGGGTGGGTCGCTGTTCGGAATGGACATGAACTTGATCGCTGATGGCAACACCACGGTCGAGCATAATGTCCCGCTTGGCGTCTTCTACGACGATGTGCTGCAATTCTTCTCGAAGTCGAAGGTGGGCTACACGCCGACTTTGGTCGTGACCTATGGAGGTCCGGCGGGTGATCCATACTGGCGCTCGCATACTGACGTGTTTGCGCACCCGTTGATGGCGAAACATTATCCGCCCGACCAGCTCAAGGAAAACAACTCGCGCCGCGTGATTGCGCCGGAGGGCGACTATGTCGACGACGACAGCGCGCGCGAGGCGCACAAGCTGGCGAAACTCGGAGTGCCGGTTGCCATCGGCGCGCATGGGCAAGAGGCCGGCATTGCCGCGCATTGGGAGCTATGGTCCTTCGTGCGCGGCGGCATGACGCCGGTCGAGGCTTTGGCCGCAGGGACGATAGAATCAGCGCGCTCGCTGGGTTACGACAAGGATGTGGGTTCAATCGAGGCGGGCAAGCTTGCCGATCTGGCAGTGCTCGATGCCGATCCCAGCGCCGACATCCGAAATTCGGACAAGGTTGCCAAGGTGATGATCGGCGGGCGGCTTTACGATGCTACGACTCTGAATGAGGAAATCACCGGCACCCGCAAGCGCCTGCCTTATTATTGGGAGTGAGGTGGGGTTCGTAGCTTCGTCGATATCTCTATGTCAGCGCAAAAGCGTTTCATGGGCCTCCGGGATAGAGTTTTGGTTGGTATGTCGGGGATGTTGTGGACTGCAGACGCCAATGCCGAAAGATTTTGCCTGAAATGTCGCCGTCCGACTGAGTTGGGATAGGCAAAAGTCCTTTAGCCTTATCGGTTCGTTGCCCTGTGTGGTAGCGACTTTGAATCTGGAAAATCCGAATCGTCGTGCCTTTGGGAGCATCAAAATGACCGAGAGTTTTGCTCATCAGATTAACTCCCGTCGGCTTACGCCCGATGCAGCGGCGCGGGCTGCGCAGTCGGCGCACAACCTTCAGGACTGGCGCGCGGCGGTCGAGGAAATCCATAGCTGGCCTGAATATGCGCCGCAGCCCCTGCACGTGCTCGACGCGGCAGCGGCACGGGTCGGCGTCGCCAAGATATTCTATAAGGACGAAAGCCAACGCTTCGGTCGTGATCTGGGTAGCTTTAAGGCGCTCGGGGCACCTTACACCGTAGCCGTGTTATTGGCCGATGAGGTCGAGCGGGTGACTGGGACGCGCCCGACACATGAGCAACTACGCTCCGGCACGTTTCGGTCGATCACCGAACGGGTGACGGTATGCGTCGCGACAGATGGGAATCAGGGGCGCGGACTGGCCTACGGTGCCAAGATTTTTGGCTGCCGCTGTGTTGATTACATTCACGGACATGTCAGCCCAGCGCGCAAGGAAGCGATGGAACGCTACGGAGCTATCGTCATCCGTATCGATGGCGAATATGAGGCTTCGGTGGCCCGCGCCAAGGAAGATGCGCGGATGAATGGCTGGCATTTCGTCAGCAGCACGTCGTGGGACGATTTCCAGTCGCCGATACCGCGCAATGTCATGGCGGCCTACATGGTGATGGTCGAGGAAGCGCTCGACCAGATACCCGACCTCGACAGCGTCACGCATGTTTTCATGCAAGGTGGCGTCGGCAGTATTGCAGCGGCGGTGTTTCTTGGGTTCAACTCGCGCCTCAAAGCCGCCGTTCCGCGCTTCGTTATGATCGAGCCGAACGAGGCCGATTGCCTGTTCCAGAGTGCGGTAAACAACTGCCCCACCCCATCGTCCGGGTCGCTGCGGACGATCATGGCCGGGCTTGCCTGCCGCGAGGTTTCACCGGCGGCATGGGCAGTATTAGAGTGGCTTGGCAGCGACTTCTTGCGGATTCCGGACGGCTGGGTTGAGGAGGCAATGCGGGAGCTGGCGGGGGGCAACGGCGACACCCCCATCGTCAGCGGCGAATCCGCTGCTGGTGGCATGGGCGTATTGATCCGCGCAGCCGATGATGCAGGTCTGCGGGCGGCGCTGTCACTCGATGCGAACAGCAAGGTCGTTCTGTTCGGCTGCGAAGGCGCGACCGATCCTGACATTTATCAAAAGATTGTTGGAGAAACCGCGGAGTTAGTTTTTTCGCGCCAAGATTCTTTCAGCTAGGGTGATTGATGTCGGTGATCCGCTATGGGGTCGTATCCGGACATACCCAAAAAGCTGACTCCACATCGCGGAAAAATGCGATATAGAACAAATCATGAACAATGATGTGATTCTGCCTGATGTCTCCACGTCGCTGCTTTCGCGCGGCATGTGGCGCGAATATCGACCGGACCAGCAACTTCTGCTGCCCGTTGGCGCGCCTATGGTGGATGACCGGTTGCAGGGCGGGATAGTGCGCAACGGGCTGCATGAATTTTTCGGTGCGGAAAATGCGGATGCAACCGCTGCTGCCGCTTTTGCCCTTTTTCTGGCCTTGCGCTTGCCCGAGTCAGAGACGAGAATATTCTGGATATCAGGCGACAAAGAAAGGCAGGCATCAGGGCGGCTTTATCCGCCCGGTCTCGCTGAAATGGGTGCCGATCCAGCAAAGATGCTTTTGGTGCAGGCGTCGGACTTGCGCGATGCGTTGCGTGCTGCTGGGGACAGCATTCGATCAAAGGCCGCAGGTGCGGTGATATTGGAGGCGCATGGCAATGCGCGGCTAATCGATCTCATATCTACCCGGCGCCTGGCCCTAGCGGCAAAGGAAGCAGGGGTGCTGGCGCTACTTGTTAGGGGCGACGCGGTGCCGATGCCGAGCGCTGCGTCCACCCGTTGGCAGGTAAAATCCGCGCCTTCAACTCCTTTGCCCGGAAACGCCCCGGGATTAGCGACATTCGACATCAGCCTGCTGCGCCATCGCGGCGGAATAGCGCCCTTCGAGGCGAGAGTGACTTGGGACCATGCAACACGAAGCTTTCACGACGCGCCGCTATCTGGCGGTCTTTCTTCCGCTGTTACCGGCGGAGAGGCTGATCCGGACACGCGGGCAACCGCCTGAAACGCCTTTCGCCCTGGTCGAAAAAGAGCGGGGCGCAATGCGGCTGGCTGCCTGCGACGCGGCGGCGCTCGGACTTGGCCTGATACCGGGGACGGCGCTCGCCGATGCGCGGGCGCGCGTGCCCGAACTTGCGGTGTTTGACCATGATCCGGCGGCGGACCTGAAGCTGCTCGGCTGGCTGGCCGATGGCTGCGAGCGTTATACGCCAGCCTGCATGCTCGACCCGCCGCAGGGTTTGTTGCTGGACATTACCGGCTGCGCGCATTTGTTCGGCGAGGACGAGGCCTCGCTGGCAATGGACCTGAAAGCGCGATTGCGGCGTCATGGCTTCACCTGCCGCATCGCCTTGGGGGCAACCCCCGACAGCGCGCGGGCCAAGGCGAAATATGCAAAAGCTGCCATTGGCGAGTTGCCGGTGGAAGCACTCGATGGCGGCGGCAAGGTGCATCGCGCGCTCCGGCGTGCAGGCCTGAAGACGATAGCCGACCTCGCCATCCGCCCGCCCACGCCGCTGGCGGCGCGTTTCGGCAAGGCTGTCGTCGTCAAGCTCGCGCGACTGCTGGAGGAAGAAGACCCGCGCATCATCCCGCGCCGCAGCTTGCCGATTATCCATGTGGTACAAAATTTTGCCGAGCCTGTGTCGCGGACCAACGATGTGCTGGCGACTATTGAGCAACTTGCGGGCGAGGCAGCTGCGCTTTTGCGCGAGCGTGGGCAGGGTGGACGGCGGTTCGAGGTCAGCCTGTTTCGAAGCGACGGCCATGTCGCGCGGCTGGGCATCGATACCGGCGGGCCTACGCGTGATGCGGGCTTGCTGATGCGACTGATACGCGAGCGGATTGATGCACTGGCCGACCCGCTAGATCCGGGCTTCGGTTACGACCTTATCCGGTTGGCGGTGCCGCTGGCTGAAACGCTCAAGAACATACAGGTCGGATTGGAGACAAAGGTCGACACCGATGCAGAAGCAGCCGCGCTAATAGATAGGCTGAGCGTGCGGCTTGGCGCTGACCGCGTGCGGCATTTCCATGCGCGTGACAGCCATATCCCCGAACGTGCGGCGTTGGAGCGCGCGGCGCAGAGCGGACCGTCAAACGGTAATTGGCTTACAGCCGAGGCAGGCGAACCGGCAATGCGGCCCTTCCGCCTGTTCGAAACCCCGCAACGTGTGGAGGTGATGGCCTCAATCCCCGATGGCCCGCCGCGGCAATTCCGCTGGCGGCGACAGCTTCACCAGATTGTCGCCTATGAAGGACCCGAGCGCATTGCGCCTGAATGGTGGCGGCGCAAAGGCGGACACGAACGCGGCAAAGGCGGACTGACCCGCGATTATTACCGCGTCGAGGACAGCGAAGGCCGCCGTTTCTGGCTGTTCCGGCACGGCATGTACGAAGAAACACCCAATCCGCCCTGGTATCTGCACGGGCTGTTCGCATGACTGGCTATGCCGAACTCGTCGCGGCGACCAATTACTCATTCTTGCGTGGCGCATCGCATCCGGCAGCGATGGTGGCCGAGGCGGTCGGGCTGGGTCTGGCGGGCATCGGCATCGCCGACCGTAACAGCGTTGCCGGCGTAGTTCGGGCCAAGGTCGCGCTTGAGGAACTGCAAGAGGAAGGACTGGCCCCACCCGATTTCCGCTTGCTGAGTGGCGCACGGCTGGTGTTCGACGATGGCACGGCGGACATCGTCGCTTACCCCATGACCCGCAAGGGCTGGGGCCGGCTGACGCGATTGCTGACGGTCGGCAACTTGCGCGCGGTGAAGGGCGGCTGCATCCTGAATTTCAGTGACCTGCTGGAATATACAGAAGATTTATTGCTGGTCGTACTGACACAATCGACTGCCGGAGACGCCGACTGGCACAAGGCGCCGCCTGCCTATGCGTTCGGCGATCCGGGCAAACCCGTCCCTCATTTACAACTGGTTCCGTCACCGCCGCCGGAGGATTTAGAGAAAACATTGCACCAGCTTGTGCGCCGTGCCCCGGGGAGGGTCTGGCTCGGGCTGTCGATTGACCGCAGCGGCAAGGACACTCGCCGCCTCGCCAATCTGCATCAGTTGGCAAAGGCAGCAGGCACTCCCCTACTCACAGTCAATGATGCGCTTTACACCTCTCCCGCCGCCCGCCCGCTGCATGATGTCCTGACCTGCACTCGTGTGGGGAGCACCTTACCCAATGCCGGGAAACGGCTTGAAGCGAACGCCGAACGTCACCTGAAACCGGCAGAAGAAATGGAGCGTTTGTTTTCCGATTATCCGCAAGCATTGGCAGAAACGCTCTCCTTTATCGATCGCATCAATTTTACGCTCGACGATCTGCGCTACGAATATCCGCATGAGCCGGTTCCCGATGGCTGGCAATCGGATGACTGGCTTGCGCATTTGGTCTGGGAAGCGGCGTGCAAGCGGCACGGGGAAATCCCAGAGAAGTTACGCAAGACCGTGCAGAAGGAACTCGATTTCATCCGGACGCATAAATTCGCCTATTATTTCCTGACCGTCCACGACCTCGTCAAATTCGCGCGCGATCAGAAGCCGCCGATATTGTGCCAAGGGCGCGGTTCTGCAGCCAATTCGGCGGTGTGCTTCCTGCTTGGGGTAACTTCGGTAGATCCGATGAAGCACGACCTGCTTTTCTCGCGTTTCATTTCGGCGGACCGGAAAGAGCCGCCCGATATTGATGTCGATTTCGAGCATGAACGCCGCGAGGAGGTCATGCAGCATGTCTTTAGGCGCTATGGTCGTCACCGCGCCGCCATCGCTGCCACCGTCATTCACTACCGTCCCCGAAGCGCGGTGCGAGAGGTGGGCAAGGCGCTTGGCATGAGCGAGGATATGACTACACGCATCGTCAGCACCGTTTGGGGAAGCTTCGGCAGCGGGCCCGACGAGCAACGCTTGCGCGAAGCGGGGTTCGATCCCGAAAACCCCGACATTGCGCGCCTCAAATCACTGTCCGAGCAGCTGCTGAAATTTCCTCGTCACCTGTCTCAGCATGTCGGTGGGTTCATTTTGACCGAGGATCGCCTCGACGAAACCGTTCCCATTCATAACGGCGCGATGAAGGACCGTACTTTCATCGAATGGGACAAGGACGATATCGACGCATTGGGGCTGATGAAGGTCGATGTGCTGGCGCTGGGGATGCTGACCTGCATCCGCAAGGCTTATGATATGATGCGTGAGCAAGGGATCGGCGATTATGACCTGAAGGTCGATATCGATTCCGACGACCCCGCCGTTTATGACATGCTGTGCCGGGGCGAGAGCCTTGGCGTATTCCAAGTCGAGAGCCGGGCGCAGATGAACATGCTCCCGCGGATGAAACCGCGAAATCTGTATGACCTCACTATTCAGGTTGCGATTGTCCGGCCAGGGCCGATCCAGGGCGATATGGTTCATCCCTATTTACGGCGGCGCAACGGGGAAGAGAAGGTCGACTATCCATCGCCCGCCCCACCTTATCCCCCCGATGAACTTGAAGGCGTTCTGGGCAAGACGTTGGGCGTGCCGCTGTTTCAGGAACAGGCAATGCAGCTGGCGATTACGGCAGCTGAATTCAGCGATGCCGATGCCAACCGCTTGCGCAAGGCGATGGCGACATTTCGCAATGCCGGCGGTATGGAGCATTTCGAGGCTATGATGGTCGAGGGCATGGTTCGGCGCGGATATGAACGCGAATTTGCCCAGCGCTGTTTTGGCCAGATCCAAGGTTTTGGCAGCTACGGTTTTCCCGAAAGCCATGCCTTGTCTTTTGCGCGGCTGGTCTATGTGTCGTCGTGGATCAAGCATTACCACCCGGCGATTTTTGCAGCGGCTCTCCTGAATTCCCAACCAATGGGCTTTTATGCGCCGGCGCAGATTGTCCGTGATGCGCAGGAAAATGGCGTTGAGGTCCGGCCAATCGATATCAATGCCAGCGGCTGGGACAATAGCATCGAAGACAGCGCTTTGCGGCTGGGGATACGACAGATCGACGGGTTTCGGGAAGTATGGGCGCAGGCCATCGTCAAGCACCGCCCCTTTGTTTCGATTGAGGATCTGGCCCGCCGCGCCACCTTGCCATCTCCGGCGCTGCACCTGCTCGCCGATGCCGATGCGGTGCGCTCGCTCGGCTTCGACCGGCGCGAAGGCGCTTGGGAGGCGAGACGCACACCGTCGGATGAACTTCCGCTTTTCGCTGCAGCCAATGCGCGGGAGCTCGCCGAAGAGGAGGACGCAATGCTCCCCATTATGCCGCTCGGCGAGCATGTCGCGGCGGATTATCAGATGACGCGGCTGTCACTTAAAGGCCATCCCATGCAATTTTTGCGCGAGCTTTTTGCCAGCGAAGGTGTGCTGAGTTGTGCGCAGACCAGCGCGGCGAAAAATGGCGCGCGGGTGAAGACCGCGGGCGTGGTGCTGACCCGTCAGCGGCCAGGCAAGGGCAATGCGATTTTCATCACTATCGAGGACGAGAGCGGAGTCACCAACGCGCTGCTTTGGGCGCGATTGTTTGAGCGGCAACGGCGCGCCGTGATGGCGTCGCGGCTGATGGTGGTCGAGGGCGAAGTGCAACGGAGCAAAGAGGGAGTTGTTCACCTGATGGCGGCGACTGTGACCGACCGGACTCACGAATTGCAGCGGCTATCCGAAGAGCATGACGCCAATGTGCCGACACCGCGCAACGATGAATTTGCCCGCCCGGTCTACCCCCGCCACGGCCATCCGCGTGATGTGCGGATATTGCCGAAGTCGCGCGATTTTCATTAGGTCAGGCAGAGTCCTTTGCCGCTCTCCGGGCGGCAAGTTCCTCGATCGACGCGGCACGCATGAATGGATTGGTGGCGCGTTCCAAAGCGATGCTGGTCGGTACCGTCGGTTCGCCGCGTTCGCGCATCGCGGTGACTTTGGCCATCCGCCCGACCAACGCTTCATTATCCGGCTCAACCGTCAACGCAAAGCGGCCGTTGCTGAGCGTATATTCATGCGCGCAATATACCGCCGTGTCATCGCCAAGCTCCTCCAGCTTGCGCATGTTCTGGTACATCTGGGCAGCCGTTCCTTCAAACAACCGCCCGCAGCCCATTGCGAACAAAGTATCGCCGACAAAAGCTGCGTGGTCATCGGCGAAGTGAAAGGCGATATGTCCTGATGTGTGTGCGGGGACATCAACGACCTTGGCCGAGGCCGCGCCAAGCATCACAGTGTCGCCGCCTTTGACTTGAACATCGAGCGTCGGGATGCGGGCAAATTCCGCGGCTGGTCCAGTGATGATACAACCGGTCGCTGCTTTGATCTCGGCATTGCCGCCGGTGTGATCGGGGTGCCAATGGGTATTCCAGATCTGGGTGATTTTCCAGCCAAGTTCGTCGGCTTTGGCCAGCACCGGCGGCGCGACCGCAGGGTCGACCACCATTGTCTCACCGCTTTTTCGTTCATGCACCAGCCAGACATAATTGTCCGACAAGACTGGAATGCGGACGACCTCGATGCTCATCCTACCAATGACCCGTATTGGGCATCGACGCCCAAGGCTCGGCCGGTTCAAGCTGACCGTCCTGCAACAACTCGACCGAGATGTTATCGGGCGAGCGGACGAATGCCATATGGCCGTCGCGTGGCGGGCGGTTGATTGTGACACCGGCGTCCATTAACTGCTGGCAGGTCTCGTAGATATTCTCGACCCGGTACGCCAGATGCCCGAAATTGCGGCCTTCGCCGTAGCCGCTCTCGTCCCAATTATGGGTAAGCTCAACTTGAGCATCCTCATCGCCTGGGGCCGCGAGAAAGATCAGCGTAAAGCGCCCTGCCTCATTATCGAACCTGCGAAGTTCTTTAAGGCCTAATAGTTCAAAAAACTTGATGGTCGCATCAGGGTCGCTGACCCGAATCATCGTGTGGAGGTATTTCATCGCTCTTCTTGCTCCATTCATCGCTATTCAGGCACGGTTCATCGTACGAAATGCAGAGGGGAATTCAGGTTCGCTCCGGATATGGGCCGGGCAAGGCGACAAGACAAGGGCGCTCCAGCGCGCTAATTTCAAGGGATGGGCAAGATGGACAGTGACACACAGAGCAACGGTTGGCTGACACGCTTCAGCGCCAATCAGGGCAAGGCATGGCTGGCGGGTTCGGCTTTATTAGCGGCAGGGCTCATTGTTGGCGGCTATCTGATGGGCGACGGGCTAGTCCGCATGAAGCAATCGGACCGCGCCGTGACCGTGCGTGGATTGGCCGAACGCGATGTGACCGCTGACTTAGCCACCTGGACTATCGCTTATTCTTCCAAACGCGGCGATTTGCAAAGTGCCCAGGCCAAGGTTGATGGCGATACAAAGGCCATCCGCGCATTTTTCAACAGCCTAGGTTTTGATGCGGACGCTCTGCAACCCACAGGCGCCAATGTGTCGCAGTACAACGAGAACGGCATTCCAGTTTACACCGTCAAGCAACGCCTGAGCCTGCGCACCACCGACATCAAGAAAGCCGAAGCAGCGGTGAAACGGCAGTTCGACCTCGTCAAAAGCGGCGTCGAACTGGAGGAAGGCTCCGGCATGGCCTACACCTTCACCAAATTGAACGCCATCAAGCCCGAAATGATCGCACAGGCGACCAAAGACGCACGCAAGTCCGCCGAACAATTCGCCAAGGACAGCGGCACTGGCGTTGGCAGCATCAAATCTGCGACGCAGGGCTATTTCGAAGTCACCGCCCGCGATGGCGACAGCAGCGGCGGCTGGGGCGTTTCGGACAGTCCTTACAAAAAGGTGCGTGTGGTCACGACAGTCGAATATTATCTCGATTGATCGGCGGCCCTGACAAGAAGTTGGCAATAAGTTGGCACCTCGAACGGCCCGAACCATCGCTAAATATACAAAGGATACCGTAGCAGGCCCCTGACCTGTATCCTTTGTTGCTTTAAGAAAATTTCACAGCATGGCTGATTGCATGCCCTTGCAGCCATTTGGGCAGATACCGATGTGCGGAATGATTCTGACATGCCAAATCCAACATTTCAAGCGCGGATCGGCTAGCGGCTTTCTGTGTGTGTAACAGGTATGTCGGCGCTTAATGCCGCAAGCTGCGCTTGTGCGCTATTTGCCTGCCTGCTGGCAGGAGCGATGGCAATCGTCTGCTCCCATTGTTTCCGCGCGGCGGCTTCGTCGCCAGCTGCTATGGCTATATTGCCCGCTTCGAGCGCGACGGCTGGGTCGCGGGTGAGCAGTGACGCGGCAGTCTGGATATAAGTCAATGCGTCGGGAAGCTTGTTCAACCGGCGCGCCAAGGTAGCCGATAGCAACCATGCCGTGCCATTCTCAGGACCAAGTTGGCGCGCACTTGCAAGCGCTGTCACCGCTTCATCGGACCGGTTCAGTGCCACAAGTGCGCGGGCACGATCGACTTCGATATCGGCTTTCTCGGTATTGGCTGCAGCGACAATCAATGCGCTGTCGAGTGCGGTCAAAGCGTCGGTGGGTTTGTCATCGGCAATTGCGGCGTTACCCGCCTGGGCCCAGAAACGAGCGGCGCGCGGGTCTTTCTTTTCCTCTGCACCTTTTGCTGCCTCTGTCAGCACAGGGACTGCGAGGTCGAATTTGAAATCGCTCGCATAGGCAAAACCTTGGCAGGCGCGCGCAAGATATCCGCCGCCTTGCTGCGCCCAAAGGCTGGCTTCGGTAACCGCAGATGCCGCATCCTTGCGCGCAAGGTCGAGGCATTCGGTGAACTGGACCTCGTTCAACGTCGGTAGCGGCTGGGCTGCGGAGGGTGTGGCAGCTTGGAGAAGAAGGAAAGCGACAGAAAACATGGATATCCTCGAAAGGGAATCAGGAAACCAGCTTCGCTACAACATCGATCATCAATTCAATATCCTGATCGCGCGACAGTCGGTGGTCGCCATCCTTTATCAATATCGTCTGCACGTCCGATGAACGAAGTTGTTTGGCCAGCTTGAGCGAGATTTCCCAAGGCACGTCAGGGTCGCACTGGCCGTGGATTAGCCGTACGGGACAATCGATGGCGGTTTGGCCGCCCAACTGCAGGTTATCCTGCCCCGATTGCCAAAAGCTTTTGGTGATGACCATCGGATCGTAGCCATAGTCGCTTGGCCGTTCGATGCGGCCATGGGCTGTAATCAAGGCTTTGTCTGTTTCATCGAAATCCCAGTCGGTGAAGTCCGGCGCGGACGCAATGCCGATGAGTGCTTTGACATCCTCGCCGAGGCCCTGTGCGACCAGCAGCATCAGCCAGCCGCCCATAGAGGAGCCAATCAGAATGACCGGCCCCGTTACTGCGTGTCTAACGACTGCAAGTACATCGTCGCGCCAGATATTGAGCGTACCGTCCTCGAACGCGCCTTCGCTCTCGCCGCAGCCCGAATAATCCAGGCGGAGCATCGCGCGACCTTCGCGTTCAGCCCACGATGCCAATGCCTGCGCCTTGCCGCCTTGCATATCCGACATATAGCCGGGCAGGAAAACGAGCGTCGGCCCTTCGCCGGGCAGATACCGGTAAGCCAGCCGAACACCGTCGGCGCGTGTCTCGAATTCGGCAGCCGCCTCGATCAGCGTCAAATCACCCAATCGACAGTCAGCATCTGGGTCACATCCTGCCCCTTCGCGCGCCGCTGTTCGACCATGATATGGTTGAGCCGTTTTACGGTATCGCTACCCGAAGTGATGCACATGCCCGGAATGACCGCGTGCACCAGTGCTTTCA
>JANLSY010000007.1:0-3786 GCA_031362665.1 Sphingomonadales bacterium | reverse complement strand
CCCAGCGTACCTCCGCCGCTTCCTGCGCCGCGACAATCTTGCCCCGCCTCTGCGACAGTTCGCCCATCGTTAGGTCCTTATACTCGTTCGCCGCCGATGCGGGATCGAACATTGCCCGGTCGATGGTGGAGAGCACCACCTCAAACTTTGCAAGATCCGCCTCGGCATCGCTGACCGCGCGCTTCAGTTTCGCCTGCTCCTCACGGGCCATTGCGGCAGCCTTCTTATCTTCCTTGCGGTCGGCCTTCGAAATCTTTTCCTTGGCGGGGGTTTTGCCGAGGATCATGTCGGTATAATCGTCGATGCTGCCCTGATATTCGGTCGCGGTGCCATTATCGACGAGCACCAGCCGGTCGGCGGTGAGTTCGAGCATGTGCCGGTCATGGCTGACCAAAACCACCGCGCCGTCATAATCGTTGAGCGCTTGCACCAAAGCCTCGCGCGCGTCGACGTCCAAGTGGTTCGTCGGCTCATCGAGGATCAGCATATGCGGCGCGTCGCGGGTGATCAGCGCCAACGCCAGCCGCGCGCGCTCACCGCCCGAGAGCTTGCCAACCAAAGTCGTCGCCTTTGCACCGGAAAAGCCGAACCGCCCCAGTTGCGCGCGCACCGCGCCGGGGGTAGCGCCCTTCATCAGGCGGCTCATATGCTCCAGCGGCGTGTCTTTGCCATCCAGTTCCTCGACCTGATACTGCGTGAAATAGCCGACGCGCATCTTGCCCGAGGCAGACATCGCCCCGTCCATCGGGGCTAATTGCGCGGCCAGCAGACGCGCCAGGGTTGTCTTTCCATTGCCGTTGCGTCCCAGCAACGCCACGCGATCATCGGGGTCGAGCCGCAGGTTCAAGCGCTGCAAAATAGGTTTGTTTTCCGCATAGCCGACTGCCGCCATATCGAGCGTCACCAATGGTGGGCGCAACTCATCGGGCGACGGAAAGTCGAAACTCAACGTCGGGTCTTCGGCCATCGCCGCAATCGGCTGCATTCGCGCCAGCGCCTTAGCACGCGACTGCGCCTGCTTGGCGGTCGAGGCGCGGGCCGAGTTGCGCGCAACATAATCCTGCAACTTCGCGCGCTGCGCATCTTGGCTTGCCTTTGCCGCGGCTAGCTGCGCTGCACGCTCGGCGCGCTGGCGTTCGAAGCTGTCATAGCCCCCCGAATACAGCGTAGTCGTCCCGCCCTCCAGATGGAGGATATTATCGACGACATTGTTGAGCAAATCGCGCTCATGGCTGATCACCACCATCATCGACGGATAAGATTTAAGGAAATTTTCGAGCCACAAGGTGGCTTCCAAATCCAAGTGGTTCGAAGGCTCGTCAAGCAGCAGCAAGTCAGGCTCCGAAAACAGCAACGCCGCCAATGCTACACGCATTTTCCAACCGCCCGAATAGCTGTCAAGCTGCCGCCCCTGCATTTCTTCGTCAAAGCCAAGCCCGACCAGTATTCTAGCTGCGCGCGCCGGTGCGGTGTAGGCGTCAATCGCGATCAACCGCTCGTGCAGCTCGCCCAGCCGGTCTGGGTCGGCGCAATGCTCGGCCTCTTCCATCCGCGCCGCGCGCTCGACATCGCCAGCCAGCACAGTTTCGAACGGCGACGCGGTGCCCGATGGCGCTTCCTGCGCGATATAGCCGATGCGCGTGTTCTTCGGCATTTCGATCGCGCCGTCATCGGCCTCAAGCTCGCCGATCATCACTTTCATAAGCGTCGATTTGCCAGCACCGTTGCGTCCAATCAGGCCAACGCGCGAATAAGGGGGCAGCGCAGCCGTGGCGCGGTCCAATATGGTGCGCCCGCCGAGCCGCACGGTGATTCCGTTCAGATTTAACATGATGCGCGGGCCCCTAGCAGGGGTGGTGCGCTATGTCACCGCATTACGCACGGCAAATTCAGGCCTGCGAAATTCGCCGCTTTCGATGACATCACGCATCATCTGCCCGGCCCGCCAGACATCGGCATGGCTGAGCGTCAGCGGGGTCAAGCCAAAACGCAAGATATCGGGGTCGCGGAAGTCGCCGATCACCCCCCGCGCGATGAGCGCTTGCACGATTTCATATGCCTGCGTGTGGCGGAAAGAGATATGGCTGCCGCGCTGTGCGGGGTCGGTGGGGGTGATGCATTCTAGGCCAGCGGCGGTTCCGGCGGCGTGGAATATATCCCACAAATCGGTTGATTTCGCCTCGACTGCGCTAATGTCGAGACCGTCCCAAAGCTCGAGCCCACTTTCTAGCGCGCCAAGACCCAACACCGACGGCGTGCCGGTCAGCCAGCGCTTCATGCCCGCCCCTGCTTCATAACCATCGGCAAATTCAAACGGCGCGGCATGGCCCATCCAGCCCGACAGCGGGTTGTGCAACTGCTCCTGCCAGCGCTTTGCCACGTACAGAAACGCGGGCGCTCCGGGACCGCCATTGAGGTATTTATAGCCGCAGCCGACCGCGAGATCGGCCTCCGCCACATTCAGCTCAACCGCCACTGCGCCTGCGCTATGACTCAAGTCCCAGCATACTAGCGCGCCTGCGTTATGCGCCCGCCTTGTCCACGCCGCCATTTCGAACCGCTCGGCGGTCTTGTAATGCACATGGGTGAGCAGCAGCAGTGCGGTGTCGTCGCCCAACGCTTCGGCCAGCGCCCCGCGCGCGACCACGCGCAGCTTCGCCCCCGGAACCGCCGCCACCGCGCCCTCGGCAACGTGCAGGTCGGTCGGGAAATTTCCCGCTTCGCTGACCACGACATTACGTAAGGGGTCGACGCGAAGCGCTGCTACGATCAGCTTGTAAAGGTTCACCGAAGTCGAATCCGCCGCGATCACCTCGTCCCCATCCGCGCCGATGAGCGGCGCGATCATCGCGCCAACCCGCTGCGGCGCGTCGATCCAGCCTTCGTTCCAGCTTCGGATCAGCCGCTGTCCCCACGCGCGCTCCATGACATCCGCACCCGCCGCGACCGTAGCCTTGGGTAAGCACCCAAGCGAATTGCCATCAAGATAAATCACCCCCTCGGGCTGGACAAAGCGGTCGCGATAGCCCCCCAGCGGGTCCGCCGCGTCGAGCGCTTCTGCCGCCGCCAAAGTCATAGCCCGAATGCCTTCAAGATTACCGCCCGTTGCTTGCCCCAAGACACGGTCTCGGGCGCGATTAGCTCGGCATGGCCTTCACCCGGCGTTGTTACCATCTCCGCACCATAAGCGGCGCCGAACGAAGGCGGCGCGATGCTGTCCAGGTCATTGTTAAACTGCAACTCGCGCACACTACCTTTGGGCATTTCTGGCGGAGAGGTTCGCGCAAATTCGGATTTATCAGGGCTTGGGCCAGCCATCTTCGCCGCCGCCTCATTGCCGCAACCATGATCGGGCAGAGTCATTTGCGCACGCAGATCAGGCAGACCGCCCTGCGATATCGCGACATCCACCTTCAAAGGCTCCACGCCGCGCAACGCATCCCCCTTCTCCAGCCCAGCCCGCCGCGCCAGCCACAAAGCCAGATGCCCGCCAGCCGAATGCCCGATTACCACCACCGGCGCATCCACGCGAAACCCAAACTCACCCCCGCGCTCCGCAAACATATCCGCCGCAGCACCCACGTCCAAATACGTCCCCGGATAGCCGCCGCCGCGGTCCACGCCGCGATATTCGATATTCCACACGCCCACACCGTGCTTGCGCAAGTCACCCGCAATCCAGTTCATGATGTCCCGCTCGGCAATCGCGGTTTGCCAGCAGCCGCCGTGGATCATCACTACAGCGGGATGCGGGCCAGAACCCGAGGGCTTCCACACATCCACCAC
>JANLSY010000337.1:0-2161 GCA_031362665.1 Sphingomonadales bacterium | reverse complement strand
GCTGCAATATTGATGCGGATACTTTTGGTTTTCATCGCCGTTCTGGCAGCAGCTCCAGCGTGGAGCAAAGGTTCGCTGGTGATTGTGGGCGGCGGCCTTTCGGCAGATAATGCCGAGATTTATCGAGCATTCATCGATCGTGCACAAGGCGGCAAGATCGCGATTGTTCCATCAGCATCAGGCGAACCGCAGGCATCGCTTGATACATTTGCCGCAAACCTTGTGCGTTATGGCGTTGCGCCCTCGCGGATATTGCAGGTAAAAATTGCGGAAATCGATGATCCGGCAACGGCCATAAACGAGTCTGCATGGGTGGCGAACGGGGACAATCGCGCCGAAATCGCCAAGATCGAACAGGCAGCCGCGATTTGGTTCACTGGCGGCGATCAGGCGCGCACATATCGCTTGCTCACGAATTCCGGCGATGATCGACCGATGCTTGCGGCACTTCGCAAAAGGCTGGCGGCGGGGGCGGTAATTGGGGGTACAAGCGCTGGTGCAGCGATCATGGGGTCGGGGATGGTAGTCTGCGGTGACCCGGTGCGCGCAAGCGAACTAGTCAGCCGCAATCCATCTGACTGCGCTGCGCAAGAGGGACGTTCAGAACCGCTGGTGCTTGGCAGCGGGCTAGGGTTTTTAAAGGGATATGTGGTCGACCAGCATTTTAGCCAGCGTGCGCGTCTGCCACGATTGCTGCGCGCGACTATTTGCGGGGCTGGCCGCGGAATTGGCATCGACGAAGATACCGCCATTTTCGTCGACCTCGGGACTCGGCGTACCTCTGTTATTGGCCGAGGCAGTGTGACAGTCGTGAAAAACAAAAATCGTGTAGTGATATGCGATGGTAGTTCAGCTATGTTCGGGCTCGGTGTTTATCGCGCCGGTCAAAAGTTTCGCCTTCTGAAATGATAAAACCAAATGCCACGACATAAGGAAGCGCATCTTATTGACCGCATCGGCTGGCTACGCGCCTCTGTGCTTGGGGCCAATGACGGCATTGTATCGACTGCGAGCTTAATCGTTGGCGTCGCCGCGGCGCAGGCAACGCCAGCCACGATATTGATGACGGGTATCGCCGGTCTGGTCGCAGGCGCGATGTCGATGGCGGCTGGCGAATATGTGTCGGTCAGCTCGCAAGCCGACACCGAAGCGGCCGACCGCGAACGTGAGAAGCTTGAACTCGAGACCATCCCGGAGAAGGAACGCGAGGAACTGGTCAGCATATATGAAGCGAGAGGACTCGACCGCGCACTCGCCGAGCAAGTCGCCGACAAGTTGACCGCCCATGACGCCCTTGCAACCCATTTGCGCGATGAACTGGGCATGGCAACGCACACGGCGGCACGTCCGGTACAAGCGGCTTTGGCATCGGCAGGTTCGTTTGCCGTCGGTGCAGCACTGCCACTGGCGATGGTTCCTTTGTCGCCTGCATCGTATCTGACTTGGGCGGTGTCGATTGCAGCATTGCTGTTCCTCGCCATCCTTGGCGCGGTTGGCGCCAAGGCGGGCGGAGCGGCCATCGGCAAGGCAGTCTTGCGCGTCACATTCTGGGGTGCGTTCGCAATGGCTGCAACCGCTGCGATTGGCTCGCTGTTCGGTACAGCGGTCGCTTGACGGGCAGCATGACGATCAAGGCGGTGATTTTCGATTTCGGTGGCGTCATTACCTCGTCACCGTTCGAAGCGTTCAACCGGTTGGAGGCGGCACGCGGATTGCCGCAAAACTTCGTTCGACAGGTCAATTCCAATAATCCAGACAACAACGCCTGGGCGAAGTTCGAGCGAGCCGAGATCGATACAGCAGAGTTCGATGCCCTGTTCGCGGAGGAAGCCCAAGCTTTGGGGCATTATCTTGACGGCGGTTCAGTGATTGCATGCCTTGCCGGAGATATCCGCCCCGATATGGTCTCCGCCCTCGATCATTTGAAAGCTGGCGGGTTTTCGCTTGGCTGCATCACCAACAACGTGTCTGCGGGAAAAGGCGCGGGCATGGCTGGAAGCACTGAAAAGGCCGCTGCGGTTGAAGCGATTATGGCACGATTCGATCACCTGATTGAAAGCTCAAAAGCGGGATTGCGAAAACCCGATCCGCGCATTTACCAGATGATGTGCGATGCTTTGGATGTTGCCCCATTGCAATGTGTTTACCTCGATGATCTCGG
>JANLSY010000310.1:0-15349 GCA_031362665.1 Sphingomonadales bacterium | reverse complement strand
CCCAGCTCAATCGACACATTTCCGTACTTGGTGAGAGGTTTGTATGTCTTTGATCGACATTTAACATCAATGTGTCTTGCGAGTTTATTTATGGAAGACAATCCGGCCAGTTCGCTGCCGCAAGGGAAACAATATCGTTCCGAGTATAAACGTATTGGCACTGGCCGTTCTCGAGGCCAGTTGCGGATCGACATTTTGGATGCTGTTCGCGACACGCTTCGATCGGGTTCATATGAAACGCTATCGATGGAACAGGTTGCTACGCGCGCCGCCATCAGCCGACGCACATTGTACAATTTGTTCTCGGATAAAGACGAGCTTTACAGGACTTCGTGGGAACAACTCTTGAGAGAGGTTGCCGATAAGGTCACTGACGAGATTCCGGAAAAAATGTCGGCCGTCGATGGTATGCGCTTTTTCGTCGCGGCCTGTATGGAAGTATATGACAACGAGGCAGCGAGAGATCTTGTGTCGTCGGTTGTCCGCGATGGCACGCGGCAACACTGGCTTGTTGAAGGATATCATCGCGAAGTCCATGACCGTCTCGTCCGGGCCAACGAAACTTTCCTGCTCAAACAATCGCGACGTTCGCCGCTTGCGCCAGGAGTCCCACGTTATGTCGGCGAGCAGATTGTATCTGTGGTCAAATCACTCACTGTTGGCGCCCATGTTTTTGGCCCCGCTAACCGGCCAGTGCCGCCCACGAGGGAACGACTTGAAGTGCTCGCCATTGCCTATTCCGCAATATTGTCTGGAAAACCTTTCTAGATAATGTTATTTTATCATAGTTTACAGTATTGTGAATAGATATATTCAAATAACGTATTATTTAATTCACAATACATTCGGTCACATAATTATCACAAACCTTAATAATAATATGTTTTCTAGAATATATCCCTTCTTTTTTCTCATATTATTTATATTCCAGCGCCGTATTAGTGAAGACAATTCTTTTTTGTCCCACACTGATTTTTCATTCTGGAGAAAGTATAATGAGAAACCGAACAAACAAGACGCTCCTGCAGACCACTGCTATTTTCGCAATAGCCATGACCGCGATGTCGGCGAACAAAGCGGTCGCACAAACCGAAGGCACCGCCGCAGAAGAGTCCCAAGGCGACAACTCGATCGTCGTTACCGGTTCGCGAATCGCTCGCCCCGACCTGAAATCAAATTCCCCGATCAGTGTTGTGACAGGCCAATCGCTTCAAGATCAGGGCACAGTCAATGTCGAAGAAGCGCTGAACCAGTTGCCCCAAGTTACCCCTGGCCTGAACGCGAATGTGAATAACGGCGGCAACGGGACAGTCTCTGTCGACGTGCGCGGTCTAGGGCCAAGCCGCACGCTTGTTCTCGTCAACGGCCGCCGGATGGTGCCCTCTAACAATACCGGCGTAGTCGATCTCAACGTTATCAACCCGCTTCTGATTGAACGGGTTGAGGTCGTTACGGGCGGCGCTTCGGCAACTTATGGATCGGACGCGCTTGGCGGGGTGGTCAATTTCATCCTCAAGGACAAGTTCGAGGGCGTCGAGATGACCGGTCAATATGGCTTGACCAGCCGAGGCGACAGCGAAACCTGGACGGTTGGCGGCATTGTCGGTGGAAATTTTGCCGATAGCCGCGGCAATGCAACGCTGGCAGCTTCTTACACAAAACGGGGCGACTCGTTCCAGTCGGAACGCGCATGGTCACGAATCGACCAGAATGGCGGATCAGCGACTGGCGTAACGGGACGTCTGGACAACATATTCAGCAATCCGTTCGCTACCGGTGGCAACCGTGCCTTCAATCCCGATGGCTCGGTGCGTCCGTTCGTCAACAATTTCGATCTGACCAATCCGGCAACCGACCGTTACAATTTTGCGCCTATAAACTACATCCAGACTCCGCAAGAGCGGTTCACAATGACAGCGCTGGCCAATTACGACGTGAGCGATACCATCAATGTTTATGCCGAAGGCAGCTATGTTTCGAGCGAAGTAAAGCTCCAGCTAGCGCCAACGCCGGCAACCAACATTTTCGTCAACGCAAATTCGCCAGTATTGTCAGCGTCGGCACGCGCTTTGGCGGCAGGCCGCGCCAATCCTAATGCGCCGCTTACCTTCCGGCGCCGGATGATTGAAGTGGGCCCGCGTATCCAGACCTACAATTTCGATGTTACGCAGCTCAACTTCGGTGTGAGGGGCAAGCTGTTTGAAGGCTGGAAGTTCGACCTTTATTATGGCCGCGGGCGAGTCGACTCGGCTCAAGGTCTTCAGAATGACGTGTCACGTTCGCGTTTGACAGCAGGCTTAAACGGCTGCCCTACTGGTTCGCCCGCAGGCTGCGTTGTCGTGGATGCTTTTGGCGCAGGCCGGATTAGCACCGCCGCAGCAAATTACATCCGCATAGCCTCTGCCGTCGACCAGTTTACGTTCGACCGTGACAATGTCGTTGCGGCGGCCAACGGCACGCTCGGCAGCCTGCCGGGCGGCGACATCGGCGTCGCCGTCGGCTTTGAATATCGGCGCGATGCGTCGAGCTTCATACCCTCTGATCCGTCACAAACAGGCGACCTTACCGGCTTCAACGCCGTGAAGCCGATTAACGGTTCGTTCGACACGAAGGAAGCATTTGGCGAAATCAGTCTGCCAGTTTTTGATATGCTAACATTGGCAGCCAAGGGCCGTTACTCGGACTATTCCACCGTCGGTGGTAACTTTACCTGGAGTGTCGAAGGCGATTTCAGGCCGATTGACGATATCCGTATGCGCGCAACCTATTCTCAGGCAAATCGCGCGCCATCGGTATTCGAACTGTTTCAGGCAGGCGACCAAGCATTCCCGTTCGTCACCGATCCCTGCTTCCGGGGTCAGCCCGGTGGCACGCTGCCGGCACCTTCCGCACGTGTAGCGACAATCTGTACGCTTCAGGGCCTGCCAAATCCGACCACGAACATTCTGGTGCAAACAAACTCGCAAATCGAAGCCACGTTTGTCGGTAATACGAATTTGCGGGAGGAAACTGGCAAGACTTTGACGGCTGGTGTCCAATTTACCCCCAGCTTCGCTCCCGGCCTGACTTTCTCCGTTGATTATTTCGACATCAAGGTCGACGGCTATGTCGCTCGAATTCAGGGCGGAACAGCAGGTTTGGTAAGCGCTTGTTTCGCTCAAAACATAACAACCGCTGCACAGCTTGCGGCGGACCCGTATTGCAGCTTGCTCTCACGGCTTCCAAATGGTGAACTGCTTGCAACCGTGCCGCTTACCAATGAGGCGGCGCTTGGCATCAACAATGTTCTAAAAACACGCGGCATCGACTTTACCGCAGCCTATGATTTCGGGCTTGATTTCCTGGGGCTTAGCAACAGCAAACTCGGCCTGTCATCCAACGTGACGTACTTGATGGACTATAAGTTTAACGGAACGGAATTTGCCAGCTTCGCTTCGGCTGATTTCGGTACACTCCCACATTGGAAGGCCAATACCCGACTTACTTACAGCGACGAAGCGCTGACACTCAGCCTCAACTGGCAATATATCGGCAAAAGCACGGATACGTTCGGCGATATCAACTTCGACCGCACCGATCCGGATGCTTCTGCTCCCATCAAAGCCCAGAATTATTTCGATCTGAACGCCCGTTTCAAGGTTGGCGAGGCCTTCGAGTTCTTCGGCGGTGTCCAGAACATTTTTGACAAGCAACCGCCTTCGGTCAATGCGGGCTTCACCGCTACGAACACCGATGAAACGCTTTACGACACGCTTGGTCGGCGCTTTTTCGCAGGGGCAAAAGTCCGCTTCTAAGCGAAAGTATTTTCGAAAACTAAGTGGGTCCGGGATTTCCCGGGCCCTTTTTTTGCCTTCGCAAATTGTTCGCTGCCGCGATGTAATCAACCCTCGCCACCGGATTATCAAAGAAACTGAACTTCGGATGTTGCCGAATCGAGGATCTTCGCTCGTTGCCACCGAATATCGGGGCAGTTGGGCTGCCATTCGGAACAGATCGTGTGGCTTTTGCTAGAACCGTTCAGGATGTAAATTTGCAAATGAGGGAATATTTGGAATGCCAAAATCTCCCTTGTGTGCAGATCTGCCCCTCTCTGGGCGCTGGAAGCCGTGTATGCATTGTTAGCTCCCCAGCTCAATCGACACATTTCCGTACTTGGTGAGAGGTTTGTATGTCTTTGATCGACATTTAACATCAATGTGTCTTGCGAGTTTATTTATGGAAGACAATCCGGCCAGTTCGCTGCCTCAAGGGAAACAATATCGTTCCGAGTATAAACGTATTGGCACTGGCATTCGTGATAGGTTTGATCCCAGCTATGGCTGATTTCATATTGGGCTCGATCGTCAAGCAGCCGGCCGTTGTGGAACCATAACCGAGCCTCGTATCTGGCAGCTCTCCGACCGTTGTATTTCACCCCTCCACTGCGGTCTTCGAGGTAAACTTCCCGAAAACTGCCATCGTCCGCGAAAGTTCTCGGTTTGACTTGGGCGAGGTGCTCGGCAGCAGTAGCGTTCAGGCGGGCGACACAGGCTTTGTAACTGGGCAAAGTCTTGCGCTGTTGGGGCTCGGGCAGATAACCGCTGGCGGCGGCTCAGTTTGCAAAAAGCAGCACAGTTATAATGCCTCCGGCTAGCGTAACACGATTTCGCTGGTGTCTCATGGCTGTGTTTCCAGTCGCAATTCTATTTGAGGAGTCTCGCTCGTGTTGCCGTCGATGATCCACTGTATCCGCTGCAACGCTCCCGATTGGCTCTTCGCGCTATCAGCCGAGACTATTGTAGAGTCTGTTATTACCGTAAAAGTGCCGTTCGCGCGCGACAGGATAGACTGCTGGGACAGATAATAAGGATCGTCCCGATCAGCTTTGGGCGTCTGTCCGATGATCAGCTTGCGCAGCTGTTGTGACGCAAGTCCCGCAGCTGAAATCGATACAGCGCCCTTGCTGCTTCGCGCAACATTGACAAAGGGCATAGCCATTTGCGCCTGAGGAATGACTGGAAAGACAAAATCGCGATCAAGGGTGCCGCTGAGCTTATAGTCGACCTCGAATGTTGACTTGCCCAAATAGGTTACCCGTTTCCAACCTGGATATTGCTCAAGATCGGCAGCCAGTTTCACATTGGCCTTTACTTCCAGAGGGTTAAAGCCAATCAACCGCGAAACATCTTCTCCGGCTTCCTGCTCCCTCTGGGCCTCTTCTTTATAGGCTTGTCGCTTGTTGGTAATCTCCGGCTGCGTACAAGGCCGCTGCCCACCATTTTGTTCTCCAAAACAAACCGCCATCGCGTCGCTCCACGGCGGCGGTGCATATTGTTCCGGTATTAGGAAAACAATCTCGCCGACATAGCTATAGGTAAAGCGGCCATCGCGGCGGATATCGAGTTCCGACTGGAAACGCCCAGGCGTGAAGAAACAGCCCATCAGGAAAATACAGGCAAGACCGCTCAGTCCCCATCGAACGACATGGACGATTTTTTTTCGAGTTACCTGCAACCTGCCTCCTCCCGCCTCGTCCGGATTACGGTTTAGCGTCTCCGACGAGGTGCGGGCAGCGCCTAAACTGTACTGGTACATGTCAAATAACTACAGAGTTACAGGCGCGGGCAATTTCGAAGACAGCCGTATTATGTGTGAACTGCCGGCAGGTTTTGGATATGGTGCAGCAGCCTTGAGGCTTTCCAGAAAATAAAGGTTTTCAGTCGATACCAACGACGGGACGACCGATGGCGAAGCCCGGACCCAGTTGACAGTTCAATTCTTCAAGACGCCGTGAACTCATAAACGGTGTTCACAAGGCTTCATAGATTTGATCAGGAAACCGTGGCCTAAAAAGCCGACGGGCATGTCGGGCGTCGATTACCGCTTCCAATGGCATAACTTACACCGCTGCAGGTTGCGATTTTCAGCTGCATACCCGGCTTGACGCCTCGTTATACAAGGTATAACAACTTTGCCATGTCTGCAGAAATGCTCAAAGGTCATTTGGATAACATCCTGCTTGCCGCGCTTCGGGCCGGGCCTGCGCATGGTTACGGCCTTATCGAAGATCTCAGACGGCGCAGCGAGGGTCATTTCGACTTACCAGAAGGGACGGTCTATCCCGCACTGCACAGGCTAGAGCTTGCCCGGCTGATCGAGAGCAGCTGGAGCCATTCGCCCGAGGGCCGAAGGCGGCGGATGTATGCCCTTACCCGCAAAGGCGTCACCGCCCTTGACGAGCGCCAATCGGATTGGTCCCGCTTTTCGAAGGCGGTCAGCCTTTGCCTAGACGATGCTGAGCCATGCCCGTCCTGATCGAAGATTATCTCAACGCGATCGGCCACAAGCTGGATTTCGATCGTAGTCTTGCGGCGCGTGCGTGCGAAGATATTGAAGAATATTGTCATGATGTCGCAGCAGAGATGAATGTGCACCCGCATGAAGCGGAAGAATTGGCCATCAAAGGATTTGGTAATGCAGATTTGGTAGCGTGCCTCTATGCTACATCAGCACTAGGTCACGAGGTCCGCAAAACCTGGCTAAGCCTTGCTTTCGTAGTCGTCGGGGCTTTCCTTGCCATGCGACTGCGGACACTTTCCTTGGGGCCACTACAAACTGGCGATGGCGATGTACTGCTTCTTATCGACCGCTTTTCGCTGGCCGCTGGTCTGTGTTTCGCGCTGATGGGCTGGCTCCGCTCTCGCACATCCGATTTTTCGCTGCGTCTTTTTTCAGCTCGCACCGCGTTCGACCTCTCCCTCGTGGCGATCGCGACCTCGATCATAGCAGGAACGATGCGCGTAGCAGCAGAATTGGGTTCCAGCATCGCTAGTGGGCATGCTTCGATAGTCATTATCACGGTCGGGGTTGAATTCGCATTGCTGTTCGCAGTTCATGCCCGCGTGCGCAAACTTGGATGTTATTTCGACCGGGCTTCGGCAGCAGTCTGACCAGGGGTACGCCAAAGCGAATCTGGTGCAGCAATCTGCAACATCGGCCGTTAGTTTTTGGCGAGAGCCTCTGCTTCCAACACATCGTACTGGGACAAGAGTAAGAGCAAATGACCCAACTGTGGGCGACGCGGCATAAGTCTACATAGCTGACTGGCTGATAATTGCTCCAAACGCCGCCTTATCTAGAGCATGGGTCGAAATCGTGTCGCCGGAAGGATTGGTCGAAAGTTTGACAATCACCACGTTCTTTTTTGGATCGATGACCAAATGCTGGCCGAATAGACCCTTGCCCTCAAACGTGCCGTTGGCATCGTTCGGCATCCACCACTGGTTCCTATAACTATAACCAATGCGGACTGTTGCCTGCACCGACTGCGCGAAAGCATCGCGCGTGCTGCCATCACGTAGCGCGTTGAGGGCAGCCTGACTTAAGATCTTTCCTTTGCCGTTAGCGCTGTCGGCAAGGTCCTGCCCCAGACGGGCGAGATCGAGCGCGGAGGCGGCAAGACCAACGCTACCGACGTCGATACCATTGGGATCGACGATATAATAAGCATCATCCTGTGCACCAATTTTCGACCATATGCGATCGGACAAAAGGTCTGATAGGCGTCGATCGTAAACGCGCTGCAAAATCCAGCTCACGACTTCGGTGTCGACCGACTTGTAATCGAATGCGCCGCCATGCTTGCCAGCGGGCTGGATCGTGCCCAGATAATCATAAAGACTTCTCGATACAGGAAGGCCTGGCGGGGGAACCAGCAATCCGCCTGCAAACAGGTAACGGAAAACATCTGCTGCGGGATCGGAAAAGGTTTCGCGATAGGCAACACCGACGCGCATGTCGAGCGCCTGCCCGACGGTTGCACCGTCCCAGCCTGTACCCTTGAGCTCGGGAAGATATTCGGTGATTGTCCGCTCGGGATCGAGCCTACCTTCTTCGATTGCCAACATCGCCATCAGTCCGACCATCGACTTGCTCATCGACCATAACGCATGCTGGGAACGCCCGGACATTCCAGGCGCATATGATTCATACTCGACACGGCCATTGCGCATCACAATGAGCGCGTCGGTATAGGTCCGGCGTTGCCATTCGGCGAGCGACAGTTTCTCACCTGTAGGCGCCGTGAATTGTACGCCGCTCAGATCGCGGGCCTTGATCGCAAGCGGCTTTGGCTTGTCCGATCCCCGGACTGCTCTGGTGGGATAGATTTCGCGCAAGTGGCGAAATGCCCAGCGCGAGTTTTGCGGTTTCAGGATGTTGGCGCGGCTGACGACCTTGTCGGGCGCAGGCGGAAATCCGGCCATGGTACCAAGCTTGATCGGGTCGGTCTCAAGCTGCGGGGCGGCAGCCGACTGAGCTGAAGCCACGGACGGCGTAGCGAACATAATGCTTACGGTACTGGCACATGCCAGCAGCTTGCTCGTGATCTTGTTCACAATAATTCCTTTCATTTCAGCGGAAAAAATGTGCGGCGCGGACCTGAAGGTATCAAACTGCCGTTGCCTTGCGCTTCGAAAAGTACGTGACTGCGCGAAGCAAGGCGGCTCCCAGCAACAGCCCCACCGGAATGAGATAGAATTCGCTCACCGGAACTCTCTTTCCATTCGAAATCATGAAGTTACCCCAGATAACCCATACCGCAACCGTGTGCAAAAGCTTCCATCTGGCAGGACCAAGCTTACGCACCGCGCCATCGAAGGACGTTGCCGCCAACAAGGTGATAAAGAAATATCCGGTACCCCCAATGACCAGATTTGGCGTTTTGACCATTGACCAGAATGTTTCGGAATCCGCGTTCAGAAACATGAGCAAAACAATGGCGTGCAAAAGATGCGAGAATGCAAAGCCGAGGCCGAACCACCGCCTGTTGCGTACCAGCCATGCCGTGCCTTCACCGGGCCAAATTTTGTGAAGCGACGATGCACAAAAAGCTGCAAGATAAAGCACCAGCGAAAACCGCGCCGTTTGCCGCACCGCCAGCCTGACTGCTTCGACGTCGAAGCCACCGGAGTTAAGGATTGCCAACACCGCAGCGCCAAGCGCGAGGGCAATAGTAATAAACAGGAATCGGCCCTCGAATATTTGCACGCCTGACTTTTGCATTGGCTTTAACCTCACTATCCCATCGTTACTTAGCAACGCTAGGTTATAACTTAATACCTAGTAACGCAAGGGTAAATTTATTTTCAGAAGCGCCTGCAATTTCATCCATTAATACACGCGAAATGACGGCGTGTTCGTCCGGTTGAATCCGACTGGCCAAGAGACGCTTGCGGGGTGCTGATCCGCACCAATATGTACATAAGAATTTTGCATGAGACCGTTCGATTTCGACACCCCTGACCAATATACTTTGCCAAAAATGCTATCTATTCCGAACGTATCTGGCCGGGTCGGTTATGATGACAACAAGACCATGGGTTTTATGAAGTTCATGCTCAAGACAGGGCTCTGGACTCTCACCAGAAGGCCTATGTTCGATAATCTGCGCCGGTCTATGCTTTACAATCTGGGGCCTGGTTCGGCGCATGAAATCCGTATGAACATTGTTGGGCAGGAGACGCCAAACGTTTCTGTCGATCACCATATTGCCATCAGCGAACCGCTCGGACAGACACATATGGCGGCAGCCGGGGCGGTGCTTCAGGTCGAACGTGTCTTCGGGCTGCATGCACTTGCTCGCCCTGTAGCTGGCATTTCGCATCCCGCAGCGGCGAGCGACGCCGCGCCGGGCGTGCAGCGTTTGCGACAGATGGGTGGAATGTGCGGGGATCTTTGCTCGTTGCCACCGAATAGCGGGATAAGATGGGCTTGCACCGCATATCCGCGGAACGAGCGACCGGCTGCCTTCGCTGACATAGCTGCGGTCCACGGCAAACGGGGTCGGCGTCAGAACCGGCCTATTTTAGCACTTGGATTGCCCACTGCCACCAGCTACCCCCATTCATCATTACCGACAGCCTGATTGGTGAAACGACAATTCTGACACCATCTTTTCCGTTCGACCCCGTCAACCATCCGCACCGCCGGAGCGATCCTTTAAGTGGGCGTCATGTGCTGGTGTCGCCGCATCGGGCGCAACGGCCATGGCTGGGGCAGCAGGATTTACCAGATATTGCGGAGACGCTGCTTTATGATCCCGAATGCTATCTATGCCCACGCAACACCCGCGTTGGCGGCGTCGTAAATCCCGATTATTCGGGCGCGTATGTTTTCGATAATGATTATCCGGCGTTGCTAGCCGACACACCGAAACCACCTCCGGTTACGGACCCGCTGTTTGGAACCGAAGCCGCTAATGGCACCAGCCGCGTAATTTGTTTTTCTCCTGATCACAGTGCGGCACTGCCTCGACTTTCCTCGCCAGTCATGCGCGAAGTAGTTGACGCATGGTGCGCACAAAGCGCCGAGCTGGGCCGCGATTATGTCTGGGTGCAGCTGTTCGAAAACAAAGGTGCCATGATGGGTTGTTCAAATCCACACCCGCACGGTCAGGTGTGGGCGGTCAATTATCTACCCGACGAAGTCGAGCGTGAAGACGAACGCCAGCGAGCCTATTTTTCTGAACACGGCCGCGCGATGCTGCTTGATGTCGCCAACCGGGAAATCGAGCTTGGCGAGCGGGTGGTGGTCAGCAACGACCACTGGCTCGCAATTGTACCCTTTTGGGCAAGCTGGCCTTTCGAAACATTGTTGCTGCCGCGATTTGCAGTTGCGCGGATGCCGACGCTGGATGACCCCCAGCGCGCAGCACTCGCCGACATTGTCCAGGCGCTCACCCGCACGTACGACAATTTGTTCAACGTGAGCTTCCCTTACTCAATGGGTTGGCACGGCGCACCGTTCGACGGCCGTGATCCGGAAGGCTGGCAATTGCACGCACATTTCTTCCCGCCGCTGCTGCGCTCCGCGTCGATCCGGAAATTCATGGTTGGCTATGAAATGATGGCCGAGGCACAGCGGGACCTGACGCCAGAACAGGCAGCAGAGCGCCTGCGTTCTGTGAGACCGGACTGAACATGACTGCAACCAATCCACAAAGTCGGGCAATCGATGTCTATCGCCGCCATTTCGGAGCAGAGCCGGACATGTTGTTTCGTGCGCCGGGGCGGGTAAACCTGATTGGCGAGCATACCGATTACAATGACGGCTTCGTCCTACCCTCAGCCATCAACCGCGAGACCGTGGTAGCAATCGGACGGGCAAACAGTGGCATTATTACCTCGATAGCTTCCGACTTTGGCGAGCATCTCGATCTCTTTGCGCTCGACCGCCCGATCGATGCCGTTTCGGCCGATTGGGCCAATTATGTGCGCGGCGTGGTACAGGCGATGTTGGCCGACGGGATCGAACTCAACGGCGCCAATCTGTCGATTGCAGGCGATATCCCGCTCGGTTCGGGCCTGTCATCCTCGGCGGCGCTTGAAGTCGCAGTCGGCAATGCGCTTGCCGGCATCTCTGGCCAGACAATCGAGCCGACCCGTATGGCCAGGATTGCCCAGCGCGCCGAGAATGAATTTGTGGGTTGCGCTTGCGGAATCATGGACCAGTTGATTTCGACCCGTGGAGAGGCTGGGAAAGCGCTACTGATCGACTGCCGCTCCCTCGAATGCACACCGGTCGCATTACCCGATGGAGTGTCAATCATTATCGCGCATTCGGGCGTGCGTCACGCCCATGCCGGAGGAGAGTATAACGACCGGCGCATCCAGTGCGAAATGGCGGCGCGGCATTATGGCGTAGGCGCGCTCCGCGATCTAACCCTCGCGCAGCTTGAAACGGGTAAGCCGGGCCTCGATGACGTCGCCTACCGGCGCGCGCGCCATGTCGTGACAGAAAATGCCCGGACACTGGCCGCAGCAGATGCCTTGAGATGTGGAGACTTGCAGCATTTGGGCGCGTTGATGGAACAATCGCATCGCTCGATGCGTGACGATTTCGAAATCACGGTCGCTGCTGTCGATGATCTGGCCAAGGTTATGGCAGCCCCCCTAAACGGAGAAGGCGGCGCCCGAATGACCGGCGGCGGCTTTGGTGGCTGCGTGATTGCCGTGACGACTGACAGCAAAGCAGATTTGGTTGTCGGGGCAATCGCCAACAATTATCGAACACCAGAAGGCCTGCAAGCCGAGGTTTTTGTTTGCCAGCCAAGCGCCGGCGCGAGCCGGATTTGAAGCTGAAAATACACGCGTTCAAAACTGCAAGATAGCGTTGAAGGCGATCAACTGATAATAACCGAGGTCAAATCACCAAAGGTATAAGCAACATGGAACGCAGTGCACAGATCAAAGCAGTTGGCGCGCCAGACGTCATCCAATGGATCGATGTAGACCTTCCATCGCCTGGTCTAGGCGAGGTTCGGATACGGCATAACGCAGTGGGTCTCAACTTCATCGACACATATCATCGGCGTGGCATCTATCCGGTTGCGTTACCCAACGGTCTTGGGCTTGAGGCCGCTGGCGTTGTGGAGGCGTTGGGAGAAGGCGTCACCGACTGGCGCATCGGTGACCGCGTTTGCTGTTTCGGTCCCCAGCTTGGCGCTTATACAACGGCGCGGAATATCGATGCGGCGTGCCTGTTTTTGATTCCCGACGATATTAGCGACGAGATCGCGGCGGCCGGTATATTGAAGGGTTGCACCACCGAATTCCTCGTCGAACGCTGCGCCAAGGTGCAGCCGAAATGGAATATACTGGTGCACGCGGCAGCCGGCGGGGTGGGATTGATGTTGGTGCAATGGCTTAAGCATGTCGGCGCCAATGTGATTGGCACGGTGAGCACAGACGAGAAAGCAGCGTTGGCACGCGAAGCAGGGGCAGATCATGTCATTCTTTACGGCAAGGAAGATGTCGCCAAACAGGTCCGCCTGTTAACCGATGGACGCGGCGTGGAGGTCGTGTTCGACGGCATCGGAATGGCGACTTGGGAAACTTCGCTCGACAGCACAAGGCGGCGCGGCCTAATCGTCAGCTACGGCAATGCCGATGCGCCGGTGAGCGGCGTCAATCTCGGCATTCTCGCGCAAAAGGGATCTTTATTTAACACCCGTCCGACTTTGTTCGATTATTACCATCACGCGGCAGAGCGCGCGGCGGGTAGCGAATATGTGTTCGACATGTTCCGTCAAGGCATCATCAAGGTCAATATCGGCCAGCGCTATAAGCTGGAAGATGCAGCGCAAGCGCATGCCGACCTCGAAGGACGCAGGACAACGGGATCAACGGTATTGTTAGTCTAGCACTGCACTTTTCAGCGGCATCGGTTATCGGAATTTCGGTTTCTGCTTACGGACAAAGGCGCTGGTGCCTTCGACAAAATCCGGCTTGGTAAATGCCTCGGCGAAGATGCGCTTTGTTTCGAGATCGTCGTCGGTCTGGCCGTCGAGAATACGGCGGACAAAAGCCTTCATTTCATGTGTGCTATGCGCGCTATTTGCGGCAATTTGCTGAGCCAATGGGGTTACGCCGTCCTCAATCAGCTCGACTAATCCGATACGGTGTGCTTCTTGTGCCGAGATAAGCTCGCCCGTAAAAAGCATCTTTTTGGCCTGACCTGAACCGACCAGATCGACGAGCAGCTTTGTATCATGCAGCGGATAAACGAGGCCGAGCTTCGCGGGCGTGATGCCGATACGCGAAGCGGCCGTCGCCACGCGAATGTCGCAGGCAAGGGCAATACCGCACCCTCCGCCTACACAATCTCCGTCGATGAAAGCTATCGTTGGCTTGGCAAAACGCGCGAGTTCGTGCTGGGTTCGATTGATTGCCGCCTGGTTAGCGTCGAGCCATGCGGCATTGTCCTTATGTGCCATCAACTCGGTAATGTCCGCGCCAGCACAGAATATCCCCGAGGTAGTCGACTGCACGACTACGACCCGGATCGCTCGATCAATCAGCGCTGCGCCTAGCAGCAACGGGAAATGCTCCCACATCTCCTGATTGAACGCATTACGTTTTTCGGGCCGGTCGATAAGGATGCGTCCAATAGGGCCATCGCGCTCAAGCCGCAGGTTCATAGAAGAGTCACGTAAAATGTAACCGCCGATATTTGCCGCGGAAATAGAGTAACGGATCTCGGCGCGGCTCGAAGCTCGCTTTCTCGACTTGGCCGACAAGCAGAAAATGGTCCCCCGCTTCGTGCAGCGTGTGGCGTTTGCATTCGAATATTCCCAAGGAGCTTGGCAAGATCGGTGCCCCATATTCACCGACTTCCCAGCGCGTTTCGGCAAAGCGGTCTTCGCCCTTACCTGCGAACAGGTTTGACACCGGCTGCTGGCCGATTTGCAGCACGTTGACGGCGAAACTTTCCGCCGCGCGTAACGCCTCCGCGCTTCCCGCATTATTAGCGATGCACACCAGTAGCAAGGGTGGGTCGAGCGAGACGCTGGTGAAGCTGTTTGCGGTCAGGCCGATGGGTTTACCGTCGGCTCCATGCGCGGTGATGATGGTCACGCCCGTCGCAAAGCATCCCATCGCATCGCGCAACGTCCGCGCGTCCGAACCCGACCGATATTCCGGAATGAACCGCGGTTGTTTGCGTTCGAGGAAATCGATGAGGAGGCCATTGAACGCTTCGGTTCGTTCCGTGACAACGAGCAAGCCGCCGCCGTCGACATCAATAGCCTCCACATTCGGGAAAGCCGAAACATATCCCGCCGATTGCCCATCGACGGCAGGCATACCAAGTGCTCCGCGTATCACCAGCACCGGCAGATTGATGTGCGGCGCTGCATCAACGAGCCTTGTATCGATTCCCTTTGTGTCCAAGGCGTCAAACAGTTTGCGGTCATAACCAGGGCTCGCCAGTCCCGACCCAATCGCTGCTGAAAGCGCTTCGGCTGAAGCCCTCACCTCATTTGCATCAGCATGAGCGGGCGGATCGACAAGGATCAGCCCCGACGCCAAAGTCGCCGCATCCTCCGCCAAAGCCACCGTCGCAATCCAGCCGCTATGCGTTGCCGCGACAACAACCGGCCGAGTTCGCATTTGCCCCAATACGGCTCGTAAATCTTCGACATAGGCATCAAAGGAGTATCGCCCGTCGTCCGGCCAATCGCTACTTCCATGCCCGCGCAGATCGACATTGATAACGTGCCGTCCAGCCTGTTCCAGCCCGACCGCTACATCTTCCCACACCTTTCGGGTTTGCCCGAATCCATGAAGGAGGATTATTGACGGATCATCGGCGCTGCCAATGTCATCCGATTCAAGCCGGATTCCGGCAAAGCCCTTGAATTCGCGCACATACCGCATGGTCACGAGGCGCGGTCCATCGAAATCACGGCCATCGTGATCCGAGAGATGCAAACAAGCTTGCCCGCCTCGTCCTCGATCCGGATCGACCAGATTTGCGTCGTTCGCCCGATCGATTCCGATATCGCTGTGGCATAAACATAGCCGTCCATAAC
>JANLSY010000034.1:0-8231 GCA_031362665.1 Sphingomonadales bacterium | reverse complement strand
CACCGAAGGTGAACCACGTCTAGCTGATAAGCGCCCTTCGACAGGCTCAGGGCTACGGTGCTGATTTGGTTACGCACCTGCCCGATCAAAACGGCACATCATCGTCAAGATCGTCGCCAGCAAAGTCACCGCCGCCAAAGCCGGACGAACCGCTTTGCCAGCCGCCACCTTGGCCACCACCGCCAGAACCGCCGCCACCCGCCGGTGCGCCGCCGCCTTGCCAGCCGCCACCGGACCCGCCGGCCGCACCACCGCCGCCGCCTTTGGCGCCATCGAGCATCACCAGCTTGCCGTCGAAACCGCCGACACGGATTTCGGTGGTGTAGCGGTCATTGCCCGAAGCATCCTGCCATTTACGCGTTTGCAGCTGGCCTTCGATATAGACTTTCGCGCCTTTTTTCAGATAGCGTTCGGCGACGCCGACAAGGCCATCAGTCGACAAAACGACCTGATGCCATTCGGTCTTCTCTTTCTTCTCGCCGGTCGTACGGTCTTTCCAGTCTTCCGACGTCGCAATCCGCAAATTGCAGATGCGCCCGCCGTTCTGGAAGGATTTGACTTCGGGGTCAGCGCCCAGATTGCCGACGATGATTACCTTATTGACGCTACCCGCCATATTTCTTCCCTCTGATTTTATCGATTTGCTGGCTTTGCTATAAGCCGAAGGACCGTGCTGTCCAATAAGTTATGCCCGCCGCAACATAGGCCAACGCAAAAAGATAAGTCACCATGAAGGCGGGCCATTTCCACCCGTTGGTCTCGCGCCGCGCGACGGCAATTGTAGAGATACATTGTGGTGCAAAAACGAACCAGGCGAGGAAGGCCAAAGCGGTCGCCAACGACCATTGCCCCGCCAGACGGTCGCCCAATGCCATCGCGGTTGCGTCGTCGTCTCCGGCGTCGACCGAGTAAGCCGTGGCTAGTGCTGAAACCGCAACCTCTCGCGCTGCCATCGCGGGGATTAGCGCCAGCGCAATCTTGTCGTTGAAACCGATGGGTTCCGTTACGACCGCAAGGCCAGAGGAAATGCGGCCCGCAACCGAATATTCGCTCTGCGTCATCCCGCTGCCAATGGGAACCTTCGGGAAACTCAACAGCACCCAGAGAATAATCGTAGAGGCAAAGATGATCGTACCAGCGCGGCGCAGGAATACCCATGCGCGCTGCCACAGACCGAGGGCAATATCGCGAATCAGCGGCAGTTGGTACCGCGGCATTTCGATCAGGAAACTGCTCCCCGTTCCTTTGGCAACGGTCCGGCGCAGGAACAATGCCGCCACCATTGCGCCCACGATTCCTGAGAGATAGAGTGCGAACAACACCGTCCCTTGCAGACCGATGCCGGGGCCGATTGACCGCGCCGGAATGAACGCACCGATAATCACCGTGTAAACGGGCAGCCGCGCCGAGCAGGTCATCAGCGGCGCTATCAAAATTGTCGTCAACCGGTCCTTTTGATCCATTATCGTTCGCGTCGCCATAATGCCCGGAATCGCGCACGCAAAAGACGAGAGTAAAGGAATGAAACTATGCCCCGACAGCCCAACACTCGCCATCATCCGGTCCATCACGAACGCCGCGCGGGTCATGTAGCCCGTTGCTTCGAGTATCAAAATGAACAGGAAAAGGATCAATATCTGCGGCAGGAAAACCACTACCGAGCCAACGCCCGCCAATACGCCTTCGATCAGCAGTGATCGGATAAAGCCGTCCGGTAATGCTGCAGCAACGCCATCGGACAGTACCGCGATGCCGGTTTCGATCCAGCCAATCGGTGCCTCCGACCAGGCAAAGACCGACTGGAACATAACGAACAAAAGTCCGAACAATATCAGCGGTCCAGCTAGCGGATGTAGCAGGATATTGTCGAGCAGGCGCGTCCATTGCCGCGTTGTTGTTTCTTTGACGATAGCCGCCTTGGCGATTTCATGGGCTCGTGCAGTCAGCAATTTGCGTTCAGCAATCGGGGCAGCAGCAGCAGGCGGAATTTTAAGCCGTGCCTCCAGCACCGCCACCAGTGAATCCAGCCCGCGCTTGCGCACCGCCACCGTTGGCACCACCGGGACACCGAGTTCCGCCGACAGTCTGGCAGGATCGAGCTCCAACCCGTCGCGCTCGGCGAGGTCCACCATGTTGAGCGCAACCACAACCGGCAAACCAAGCGCGACCAATTCCAGCGTGAAACGCAAATGATTGTCGAGATTGCCCGCGTCGACCACGATCACCAGAGCGTCGGGGCGGCGATGCCCTTCTAATTTTCCAAGGATAACGTCGCGTGTAACCGCCTCGTCCAAACTATCCGGCGAAAGGCTGTACGCACCGGGCAAATCGACCAGTTCTACCGGACGCCCGTCTGAAAGCGATATCCGTCCGCTTTTGCGCTCGACGGTGACGCCGGGATAATTGGCAATTTTCTGCCTTGCACCGGTCAGCGCGTTGAACAAGGCGCTTTTGCCCGCATTGGGGTTACCGACCAAAGCAACCAGCGGCATCATTTCGGTCATGCTGCAAGCTCGCAAGTGATCGCGGCGGCGACCTTACGGCGCAATGCAATTGTCATCCGCCCGACGCGCACCGCAATCGGGTCTTTCCAGAGCAATATGCCGCGATGTAACGCCTCAATTCCAACGCCTTCCTCGAGTCCGAGCGAGCGCAAGCGATGGCCTTCGCTTTCGGGCATAGCGGCCCAATCGATGGTGCGCACAATGGCACATTTATTCAGGGGAATCTGGTCGAGTTGCACGGCGCCTATTTGCAACCGATTCGCAATAACGGCAAGTGGAGATTTTAACGGCGCTATTTCGCCGGGTAGCGCAGCCGCCCGATGAAACGCGAAAAGCTAGGCACATATTCGCGGCGCGCTTTGGCCTGTGCCTTCACTTTCTCGAACTGCATCACATTGTCGATACGACGATCAAGAAAGGCGCGACTGTCGGCGAAATCCTCGCTCTCGTCATTGACGAACACGGCAAGCAGGCTTCCGTAAACTGCCGACAGCGTCATCCGCTTGGTATAATGGTTAAAGTCGCTCGCGGTATCGCCCGCCAGCCGCCACATCCTGTCCGCCGAACGCCAGCCGATCTTTGCCGCACGCGGAAGATTTTGTGGGTTAGCCATAATCGCCATTGCGCGGCGCAACGATTCGCGGTCTGGAGCCATGATTTCCATGCGGGTAGCGAGCAGCGCGGTGATGCGCTGCCGGATTTTCATCGCATTCAACTTTTCCGGCGGAAGGCGCTCGGCGAGTTCAAGGTCGATGCTATCGATCCAAGCATCAATCAACGTCATCGCGCCGCCCTTGACGGCGAGCGCCGCAACATCGGGGTCGACGCCGATTTCTTCAGCCGCCGCTTCCACCGCCGCTTCGGACCAGCCGTCAAACGCCGCGTTGCGCCCGATGGCAGGCGCCAGCGCCAAGCGGATTTCATCAAGGGTCGGATCGTTTAGAGGTTTTGCGGTTGCCATATCTTCAATCTAGGCGCGCTTGGGTGTTTCGGCAAGCCGCACCATCACCAACGCAGCAGCAATCAATGCCGCGCCAATTGCGTCGATCGCACCTAAATTCTCACCATATAGCCACCAACCTAGCGCGGCAGAGATGACCGGCTGGGTCAATAGCGCCAGTCCGAATAGCAGGGGACTAACCTTGCCAAGCACAAAGACCATGAGCCCTTGCCCGATGAGTTGGCTTACGACGGCAAGCGCGATAACCGGCGTCCAGTTTTGCGGCATGATCTGTTCCCCGAGGCCAAGGGCAATCAGCAACAAAGGCGGGGCGGTTGCGAGCGTCGACCAAGCCAACAAGGTCCAGCTGGACAGTTCGTCACGCGCTTTCATGATGACGATTAGATAGCCAGTGTAGAAAATGCCCGCCGCGAGGCAGAGCAGATCGCCGATCAAAGTCTGCTGCGACAATTCCGCCGATCGTCCAAGCAAGAGCGCGGTTCCGGCCACAGCAAGAGCGAAGGCAAATCCCTCATGCCTGCCGGGCCAGCTTCGCGCAATCAGATAGCCCCATAATGGAAAGAACAGACTCGCAGCATTGGCAAACAAGGTCGCATTGGCAAGTTTGGTTTTCAATATACCGATATGCCATGCGGCAAGATCGAGTGCGAAGAACGCGCCCGAAAGGATCATCGTCCAATATAACGCTTTACGCGAAAGTTTGAGCGGCTGCTTGGTCTGTGCGGCGATTAGGAACAGGAAAGGAATGGCAAGTGCCATTCTCCAAAATGCCGACGCGCTTGGCCCGACGTCGGCGCTGCGTACCAGCCACGGGCCAAATGCTAGCGCCAGATTTCCGCCGAACAGCGCAAGCAGTACCAAAGCGGGCAGCGTTTTTGTCGCTTCAGGATAGATATTCTTCTCTTCCATAAACCCCCGTTGCAATTTGCGGTCGCCACCCGCATCTTGGCCCCAAACCAAAGCCTTAATGACAGGATGATTTATGACTGCAACTTTGTTCGATCCCATACAGCTTGGCGCAATTTCGGCGCCCAACCGGATATTGATGGCTCCCCTCACCCGTGGCCGCAGTGTTGGCGAGCATGTACCGGTTTCCGAGTTGAAGGCCGAATATTATAGCCAACGTGCGGGTGCGGGCCTGATTATCGCAGAAGCCACCGGCATTTCGCAGGAAGGACTTGGCTGGCCGTCGGCCCCTGGAATCTGGTCTGACGCGCAGATAGAAGCATGGAGGCCTGTCACCAAAGCCGTGCACGATGCAGGTGGTCGAATCATACTCCAACTCTGGCACATGGGCCGATTGGTCCACCCAGATTTCCTCGGCGGGGCGCAGCCGGTGTCTGCTTCGGCCACAACAGCGCCGGGTGACGCGCATACAGCGGAAGGCAAAAAACCCTACGCTGAAGCGCGCGCGCTCGAAACATCCGAAATCCCGCGCGTTGTTTCCGATTATGTTCACGCCGCGAAGAACGCCATCGCCGCCGGGTTTGACGGTGTGCAAATCCATGGTGCCAATGGCTATCTGATCGACCAGTTTATGCGCGACAATTCGAACTTCCGGACCGACCAATATGGCGGCCCAATTGAAAACCGCATCCGACTGCTTTGCGAGGTAGCGCAAGCCGTGGTCAATGCCGTCGGCGCCGATCGCACCTCGGTACGCCTGTCGCCCAACGGTGAAACGCAAGGCGCGGATGACAGTAACCCTGTCGCCTTGTTCACCGCCGCAGCCGCCGCGTTGCAGGAAATCGGTATCGGCTTCCTCGAGCTGCGCGAAGTCAAACCTTATGGCAATTTCGGCCGTACCGACGTGCCGCGCGTTTCACCGGAAATTCGCAAAGTGTTCTCCGGTCCGCTGGTGCTCAATCAGGAGTATACCAAGGAACTCGCAGACGCCGATCTGGCATCGGGGCTTGCCGACGCAATCAGCTTCGGGCGGCCATACATCAGCAACCCCGATCTGGTCGAACGCCTACGCACCGGAGCGGAACTGACGCCTGACAATTACCGCACCTGGTACTCGCCTGGCGCGGAAGGATATACCGACTATCCATTTCTCCAGAACGTAGACGCATAAACCATGATAGAGGCGGGGCTTGGCATTTACGCGATTGCCATCCCCGCCTTGCTGATGGCCATTCTGGCCAGCGCTGAAATGATCTGGCCGCGACGTCATTTGGAGCTTGGCCGTTATCCGCGCTGGATCACGCACGCGCTATTTTTCCTGACCAATGCGGTTGTCGGTCGGCTGCTTTCATTTATCATCGTCGTAGGCGTTGCCGCGGCTTGGGCCAGCGAAAACAATTTCGGATTGCTGAATCGCGTTGGGTGGCCGTGGCTGGCCGAAGCGGCAATCGCCTTCGTCATTCTTGATTTCGCAGTGTGGCTGCAGCATCTGGCGATGCACCGATATCCGTTGCTGTGGCGCTTGCACGCGGTGCATCATAGTGACCGCGATCTGGATGTGACGACCGCACTACGATTCCATCCGTTCGAACTCATCGTTTCGACATTCTACAAATCCGCATGGGTGGCATTGCTCGGCGTGCCCGTTCTCGTCGCGCTGGCGTTCGAGCTTTGGCTCAATGCCAACGCGCTGTTCAACCACAGTAATATCAAACTAGCGCCACGCGCAGACCAGTGGCTGCGTCGCGTCATCGTGACTCCTGACATGCATCTGGTTCACCACAGCGTCATTCCATCCGACCAGCAGCGAAATTACGGCTTCGCGCTGACGATCTGGGACCGGCTATTCGGCACTTACGCTGCTTATCAAAGCCAACAACCGATAGGCCTTGCGGATGTTCAGGACGAGCGCCCTGCCAAGGCAGGGTGGAGTATGATCCAGCCGTTTCGAAAATTTAACTGAGCGATTGACACTAACCCCAAGTCGGCGCAAATTTTCGCCGGAGAAAAATGGGGGAGGAACCGATGCGTCGGATTTCACTGGTGTTGGCCGTAAGCGCGATGGCCTTGATGGTAACGGGCTGCAACCGCGAAAAGGGCGGAAAGCTTTTCGGGGGCGGCAAAGAAACGAAGGTCATCGAAACGGCCTTTCCGGAAAATGTCTATTTCGGCGACACGCATTTGCACACAGCCAACTCGTCCGATGCCTTTGCCTTTGGCGTCCGTCTTGGCCCTGAAGAGGCGTTGCGCTTTGCCAGCGGCGAAGAAGTAACCGCGACAATGGGGATGAAGGCCAAGTTGTCACGCCCGCTCGATTTCCTCGTCATCGCTGATCACTCCGACGGCCTCGCCGCGTTGAAGGCCATCCATGACGCACCGCGACTTCTCCTGCGTGACCCGCTGCTTGAGCGCTGGCACGATGAGCTCCGGAAAGGCCCGGAAGCATCGGCGCGGGTCGCTGCTGAGTTGATTGCCCGCTTTTCGCAACGCACGTTGCCCGCCGCGATGATGGATCCCAAGGCGAATGCGGAACGCACTGCAGACGTCTGGACGGAGCATACCTCGATTGTCGAGCGCTATAACAAGCCCGGTAAGTTCACTGCCTTCATGGGATTTGAATATACACTGACCCCGAACGGGGACAATCTGCACCGCGTCGTCATTTTGCGCGACGGCAAGGACAAGGCCGACAAGGTCATCCCATACACGTCACTCGTCGGCACGAGCGCCGACATGTTGTGGGATTATATGGACGGCTATGAGAAATCGACCGGCGGCAAGATGCTCGCCATCCCGCACAATTCGAACCTGTCGAATGGCTTGATGTTCCAGATGACGATGCCGGGTGGTGGGCCGATGACGGCGGAATATGCGCGGCGGCGGGCGTCCCGCGAACCGATTGTCGAGGCGACGCAGATCAAAGGTGATAGCGAAACGCATCCTTTTCTCTCGCCCAATGATGAATTCGCAAGCTTTGGCAAAGCAGGGTGGGACATCGGTAACCTCGACAATTCGGTCAAGAAAACGAACGACATGCTCCCAGGCGATTATGTACGCGAGGCGTTGAAGCGGGGGTTACTGATTGAACAGCAGACCGGCGTGAATCCCTACAAATTGGGAATGATAGGAGCGACCGACAGCCATACTGCACTTGCGACGGGCGACGAGGATAATTTCTACGGCAAATTTTCGTTAAATGAACCGAACGCCGAGCGCGCTTCGCGACCGCAAACCCTCGGCACGCAAAAGGCCGAGCGTTTCGGCTGGAATTATCTGGCCGGTGGCTATGCAGCGGTCTGGGCCAAGGCCAACACACGCACGGCCATCTTCGACGCGATGATGCGGCGCGAGATTTATGCGACATCTGGACCGCGGATGGTCGTGCGCTTCTTTGGTGGTTGGGATTTTTCGGATGCAGACCTCAAACGCAATATGGCCAAGGCAGGCTATAGGCGCGGCGTTCCCATGGGAAGCGACCTGACAGACGGCAAGGGCGCGCCGAAATTCATGCTCTCTGCGCTCAAGGATCCGATAGGGGCTAATCTCGACCGCGTTCAAGTCGTAAAGGGCTGGGTCGATAGCTCAGGTAAGTTGCAGGAAAAGGTGTTCAACGTCGTCTGGAGCAGCCCTGAAAAACGCAAAATTAGCGCGGATGGCAAAATACCAGCGGTGGGTGATACCGTAAATTTGGCGAAAGCAAGCTATGCGAACAGCATCGGTGCGCCCGAGTTGAAGACAGTCTGGGAAGATCCGGAGTTCAATCCGAAACTAAAAGCCTTTTATTATGTGCGCGTTCTGGAGATTCCGACACCGCGCTGGGTGGTCTATGATGCTTTGCGTTATGGCGCGAAGCTTCTTCC
>JANLSY010000285.1:0-2455 GCA_031362665.1 Sphingomonadales bacterium | reverse complement strand
GAAGAGTTGTAAATCACAGACCTGTTTGCTTTCGTAAACGGTCTGAACCTGATGGTGAAACGTGCCGATTGGTCTTCATCTCAACCTTTCTCAAGCAAAGCTAAAGCTGTGCAAACTTTCATCCGCTACCCTTCAGAATTGGCATAGGTTGACTCCAAGAGGTTGACCTCTGGTCGTCTAAGACCCCAAGCAGGCTAGATTGCCTTCTGGCGTGTCCCCCCATCCCCAACCCTTATCTATACACCATGCCGCCATCGATGAGCGGGGCCTGTCCGGTCATATAGTCGGAATCGGGTCCTGCCAGGAAGGAGACGAATGCGGCCACGTCTTCGGGCGTCTCCGCACGGCCCAGGGCGATGCCGTCGACATATTTCTTGTACGTTGCGCCGACCTCGGCTCCGGTAAGCTCTGCGAACCGTTTGTCGATTTCGGTCCACATGTCGGTGCCGACAACCCCGGGGCAATAGGCGTTGACGGTGATGCCATCACTGGCAAGCTCTTTTGCCGCCGCCTGGGTCAACGCCCGGACGGCAAATTTGGTCGCCGAATACAATCCGAGCATGGCAAAGCCTTCATGGCCCGCAATCGACGATGCGCTGATGATCTTGCCCTTGACCTTGCGCGCCTTGAACTTTTTGGCAGCTGCCTGAATTCCCCACAGGACGCTCTGGACATTGATCCTCATTATCCGGTCAGCCTCCTCCTGTGTCACCTCCGACAGTGGCTGGACATTGGCGATGCCCGCGTTGTTGACCATGATATCAAAGCCGCCGAGCTCTTTTTCCGCGTGATCGATCGCGGCATAGACTTCGCTACGGTTCGACACATCGGCGCGGAAGTGGGTCGCCTTGCGGCCGATGGCTTCAACCGCCTGCGCCACGGTTTTCGCCTTGGCTTCATCAAGGTCGACAATAGAGATATCCGCGCCGTCCTTCGCCAGCCGAAGCGCAATCGCGCGGCCGATGCCCTGGCCTCCGCCGGTGATGAGAGCCACTTTTCCGTCGATGTTCATGCCGCTCTCCAATCAGGGTGCAAATGCGATAAACACCCAACGGACGCCGCCACGCGAAGTTCCGCGACGGCATTCTATGGCGCGACATATCGCGCAAGAAGAAGCTGCTGGAAACGCGGCGCTTCAGGGCCGCATAACATCTCCCATGCAACGCGTTTACCTTCGCAAAGCATTCGAAATCGTATCAAAAATATTCGCCAAATTCAGCCCAAGCGACGTGAACGCGATGATGCACGCCAGCGCGATCAATGCGGCTATCAGGCCGTATTCAATGGCGGTAGCGCCTTGTTCTTCGCGAATGATCCGGCGGAATTGCGGCATATGGGCTCCTGCATAAGGGGGGGGCAGCGCTGCTACCTGCGACCTGATTAAAGACGACCGACGCGTTATTTCTTTAATGGCGCAGTAAAGATTGCCGCCAGATCGCTTAACCTTGATGGCGCGGTTCAACCCTCACCCCGCCCTTCACCCACCCGCCCGCAACCGCTTCGCCTCCGCCTCCTCCGCTTCCTCCGCCGCTGCTAGCCGGATCGCGTCCCAATCCTGCGGACCGTAAAGCACTTCGCACGCGGCGCGCTTTTCGGGGTGGTCCATCCACGGCACATATTTCTGGAACCACAGGCGCTTGCCCAGCGCAGCCATGTTTTTCATCACCGCCTGACACGCCTCTTGCGCCGATGCCGCGGGTTGGGTGCGCTGTTCTTCCTCCCACTCCGCGCGCCATTGTTCCTTCAGCTTTTTAAGGATCGCAGCATCCGTTTCCTCCGGATTTTTCGCCGTCCACTCCGCCTCCCATTCGGCATGCCATTCGGCCTTGAGCCGCTTCATCCGCGCTGCACCCGCCGCGCCGCCCGAACCGCTGTGCATCAACCCGCCATGCACGCCGAATTTTTCGGGCATATTGTGCGCAACCAGCCACATCATCAGATGATGGTTGAACCGCCGCCGCTCGGCCACCAGCTCGCCATCCTTGTAGATATATTCGGGCACGCCGTTGATTGCATGGTCGAGCAGGATGTCGAGCACCCGCCCAGTGCCGAAATCGCGCGCCCGGTCCCACGCCGCGCCAAAGCTTTCGCCCGCCGCATGGTTGCGCAGATAATAGAAGGAACCGGGCGTATTCCCCGCCGCCTTTGCCGCAAGACAGATGCGCCCCGTTTCGGCGAGCACGCGGATAAACACCCGCTGCTTCATCGGCGTAACCGAATTCGCCCCGCCGCGTAAGGTGACAGGTTCGAACTCGAGCGCAGGCGGCAGCGTGATATCGTCCGGCGAGCAGGTCCAGTCGTCCGCGTCGGGTAGCGGCGGGAGGATTTCGATTGCCTTGGCCGCGGCCTTGCGGCGGCGGGGCTTGTCCGCCGATTTATCCGCCGTAGCCTTAGCGGAGGTGGAAGCTTTAGCGTGGGCGGTAGCGGATGAAGAGGAGGAGGAAGTCGTCATGCG
>JANLSY010000198.1:0-3707 GCA_031362665.1 Sphingomonadales bacterium | reverse complement strand
ACAAACGCCCGCCCCGATTGGGTATCAAGCCAGATGTAGCTGCCGACCAACACCAGCAGCAGGAATGCGCCCAGCGCCGCTGCACCTATCGTGATCCGCCGCCAGATCATCAGAATGCCTGCCCGATTGAGACATAGACGCTTATTTTCGACTCGCCCGCCTGCCGGTTGATAGGGGTTGCGACATCGAGCCGCACCGGCCCGAAATTGGTGTAGAAGCGCCCGCCGATACCCACACCATACCGCCAGTTGTCGAATTTCGGGATGCTGCTTTCATAAACCTGCCCTGCATCGACAAAACCGGCGACGCCGAAATTGCCGAAGCGATAGCGTGCCTCGAATGCGGCTTCGTTGGTACTGCGGCCACCGATCGGATCGCCATTGGGGTCTTTAGGCCCCAATTGCTGATAGCCAAAACCGCGCACCGAGCCGCCGCCACCGCCATAGAAACGCCGCGATGGAGCAAGGTTTTCGCGTTCGATGCCCGAAATCGTTCCCACTCGTGCGCGGGCTGCAAGTACCAGACTGTCGGTTGCGGAGTAATAATAAGACCCGTCGAGAATCACGCGCGCATAAAATTGCGAACCGCTGCCAAGCGACGCCTCGGGCGAGAGCCGCAAAGTCAAACGATAGCCTTTGGTCGGGTTCAGCAAATCATCCGAGCGGTCAAAACCGACCTGACCCGGCAACGCTGCAACATAATAGATCCGTCGGTCACGCAGAGTGCGGGAAAAGTCATATTCGCCTTCATATGTCGCCAGTAGTTCGATGCCTGCTGACCAGGTAAATTTCTTCTGCCAGATCGGTGTCGAGGCATAGCTCATTACCGCTGCAACGCGCCCGGTATAGGCGTCGAACGCATCGTACGTGCTATGCAGACCCGATAATGACATTTCGAACGTGCGATCGCGCTTGCCGGCATTGGCGCGCGCGAACGACACGCTCGCCGCTTGCTCCTGCGTGCCGATCACGCCTGCGGCGGTCAACGAACCTTCGGGAGGGAACAGGTTGCGGTGTGTCCAGCTACCTTCCACGCGGAAACCCTGCCCCGTGCCATAGCCACCGCTCGCCGCAATCGTGCGCGGCGGACCTGCTTCCTGACGCACCAGCAGATCGGCATAAGGGGTACCATCGGGCGCCACGCCTTCGCTTGCGACCGGCTCAACCGAAACCGTGGAAAGAAGCCCGGTCGCGACCAAAGCGGCGCGTAAGTCATCGACCAGCCGCGAATCGTACAAATCGCCGGTCTTGAAGCGCCGCAAAATCTCGACATGGTGCGCGCCGAACGCTTCGGTGCCTTCGCTTCGTATCTGTCCAAAATAGCTGCGCGCGCCAGTATCGACGGGCAACGTGTAGTCCCCCGTCCCCACATCGCTGTCCAGCAAGATGTCGCGTTGCCCCACCTTTGCGAATGGATAGCCATTTTCCGGCAATTTGATCGAGATATTCGCCTCTGCTGCCAATACAATGTCGGCGATAATCGGATCGCCGGTCTTCGGAACGAAGTTGCTGGTGATAAGGTCGGCAGGCTCGACCGCTGGAGCGGTGAACGCGATCTGCCCCAGATAATAGCGCCGCCCGGGCACCGCCTTCAGCGCAACGGTAAGCGGCGCGCCTTCGACGACAGGCGGGTCGACGGCAACGCGCACATTGGCGTCGAAAAAGCCCTGACCGTTCAATATGTCGACCAGCAGTTGCCGGTCGACACGTGCGCGCTGGTTGATTTCTGCGCGATTGTCCGCACGCCCACCGCCATCGTCGAGTACGGACAGATCATTAAAGCGTTTGCGCGCGTCGCGGTAGGCGTCGGCGTCAGAGGTACCATCGGTGATACTCTCGCCATCGGCATTGGCCGCGATGTCCGCGCTGGTCGCAGGGTCCAGGCCGTCGATGCGAAAGACATAACGCACCGCGCTCGTCTGTTCGTCATTGGCCTCGGTCGGGTTCGGCGGCGGCTCGGAATCGAAGCTGTCAATTGGCGGCAGCGGATCGTCGAGCAGCGGGTCGGTCACCGGCGCATCGGGCAAAACCTCTATGGCATCATTATCCTGTGCAGCGCGGATCGGCGGGTCGGCCGCGGTTTGCTGCGCCTGGCTTTCGGCGCTTTCCTGCTTGGCATCCTGCGCTTTCTGCCATTCCTCAACGCTTTCGAGCGGCGGCGCGTCGAGGCTCGGGATCGCTGCCTCAAACTCGCTATCCGGAATAATCGGCGCGCGCGGGTCGCCCGGCTGCGCTGTTGGCGGAGCGGGCAACTTATCCTGCGCAAAGGCGGGGGCGGTAAATACCCAAATTCCCGCTAAAAAAACCGCCAATCGAATCAAAAACTAGTCTCCCTCGTGCCTGAACGCCGCTGAATAACTTTTGTTTCATTCAACTCGGTGAGGCCGGCCGGTTCGTTTGCTGTGCCCGCTTGATAAACCGCGTTCAAGCAATATGAAATGTGCAGCGCATATTTCCCGATAAGCACGCTTGACGGCAGGCAGCGTTTCCTTTCATGCCACGACCATGCGTTTCTTCTCCGACAATGCGGCTCCGGTGCACCCCAAGGTCATGCAGGCGATTGCCGATGCCAATCATATCGACACGGCTTATGACGGCGATAACTGGAGCGCGCAGCTCGACGCACGCTTCGGCGAGTTGTTCGGCTTCGACGTCGCGGTTTTGTGGGTCGCAACCGGAACCGCTGCCAATTGCCTTGCACTGACATCTTTGTGCCAGCCGCATCAGGGCATCATTTGCCACCGCGAGGCGCATATTGAGGTTGATGAATGCGGCGCACCGGGTTTTTACACCGGCGGCGCGAAGCTGATGCTGGTCGAGGGCGACGGCGCGAAGGTTTCGCCTGCCGCCGTTGCCGGTTTGCTGGGCAATATCCGCAACGACGTGCATCAAGTGCAGGCCGCTGCGCTGTCGATTACCAATGCGACCGAGTACGGACTGACCTACTCACCTGCAGAAGTTGAGGCGTTGGGGGCGCTTTGTAAGCAACACAAGCTGGGTCTGCACATGGATGGCGCGCGGTTCGGTAACGCGGTTGCCTCTTTGGGTTGCCACCCGGCTGATGTGACGGTGCGCGCGGGTGTCGATGTGTTGAGCTTCGGCTTTGCCAAAAATGGCGGAATGGGGGCCGAGGCCTTGGTCTATTTTAACCCCATTTATGCTGACGCCGCCCGTTATCGCCGCAAGCGCGCCGGGCATTTGCAGTCTAAAGGGCGATTTTTGGCGGCACAGTTGCTGGCAATGCTCGAAGGCGATCTTTGGCTCGAAAACGCCCGTGCGGCCAATGCGGCAGCGCAGATTATTGCCAAAGCCGCACCTGGACGGCTGATGCACGAGGTGCAGGCAAACGAGATCTTCATCCATCTGACGGCGGCCGAAGCTACCGAACTTCGCGGCCAAGGCTTTGACTTTTATGACTGGGGTGACGGCGCAGCGCGGCTTGTCACGAGCTGGCACCATGTCGAGGCTGACGTTGTGCCGCTTGCCAAAGCGATATTTCCCACCCCGCTTTCATCGATCCACATGCCCACACGGCCCCCTCTCTTGACATCCTTTGGCGTATTGGGATCCAATCTGACGAACTGGCAAAGCTGACATTGCTTTGATTCTTCGCGGTAAGGCCGAATACTCACGTACATGGTCCCGTAGATCTTCTTGTCGACCGTGTACTTCTTCCAACAACAGGCGAGAAGGTGCGGGATCCGGAGT
>JANLSY010000180.1:0-2685 GCA_031362665.1 Sphingomonadales bacterium | reverse complement strand
GGCCGCGACGAACAGCGGGTCGGGCAATCTAGCAGGCCTCAAATCAACGGCTGGGATGCTCGCCGACTGCTTTGCGAAATTGCCGGGGGCTGCCGAGCTTGTTGCCTCCACACTGGTCGAGCGCGTCCGCTCCGACGGGGTAATTGAGACGGTTGAACATGGCAGCCACCTAGTCTTGACCGTCCGTCCCGATGCGCCGACACAGTTGCTGTTTACCGGCCATATGGATACCGTTTTTGCTGCCGATCACAGCTTTCAGGAGCAGCGTTGGCTGGAGGAAGGCATCCTGAACGGGCCGGGCGTAGCGGATATGAAAGGCGGGATTTCGGTTATGCTTGCTGCTCTCACAGCGGCGGAAGGCACGCCCGATTTCAACCATGTCGGTTATCAAGTGATGATCAACAGCGACGAAGAAGTTGGTTCGCCTTCCTCCGCGCCGCTGATTGCAGAACTGGCGAAGGGCAAGTTGGCGGCGTTGACGTACGAACCCGCGCTACCCGACGGCACGCTTGCGGGCGAACGGGCAGGCAGTGGCAATTTTTCGATCATCTTTACGGGGAAAAGCGCCCATGCCGGGCGCAATCCCGACGATGGCCGGAACGCCTTGCTCGCCGCAGCCGATCTGGCTTTGCGGTTGAAGTCGCTTACCCGCGAAGGATTGTCGGTAAATCCGGCGAAGATCGAAGGCGGCAGTCCCAATAATGTCGTTCCCGACCATGCCGTACTACGCGTCAATTTCCGGCCCAAGACGCCGCAGATCGTCATCGAGACTGAAAAATTGCTGCGCAGCATCGTCGCAGCAATCGAACGCGATCATGGTGTGTCCGCCCACCTTCACGGTAGCTTCGGCAGGCCGCCCAAACCGATCGACGAAGGCGCAGCAAAGCTGTTCAGCCTGGTCAAGACTTGCGGAGCCGACCTCGGCATTGACGTCGCTTGGAAATCCACCGGCGGCGTGTGCGATGGCAACAATATCGCGGCCTGCGGGGTCCCCGTCGTCGATACGATGGGCGTGCGCGGGGGCAGCATCCATAGCGCTGATGAATTCCTTATTACGGAAAGTCTGGTCGAACGCGCTCGGCTGTCGGCACTTACCATTATGCGCATCGCCGCTAAAGGAGCCTTATGAGTTTCATCATCCGTCCGGCGAAAACGGACGATCTCCAACCGCTTTACGAAATGGCGAAACGCACCGGCGGCGGCTTCACCAACTTGCCGCCCGACCGCAAGGCGCTGTCGGCAAAACTCGAGCGTTCGGCAACTGCATTTGACAGCGCCGGCGGCGAAGTGGTTGATGATCTATATGTGTTTGTGCTGCAAAATGTTGCGACCGGCGAGGTGCGCGGCACGTGCCAGATTTTCGGACTGGTCGGCCAGAAATGGCCCTTCTATAGCTATCGCATCGGTGCGCTGACCCAACATAGCGAAGAACTCGGTCGCACCTTTCGTGCCGACATTTTGAACCTGTCGACCGACCTCGAAGGCACGACCGAAGTCGGCGGGCTATTTCTGCATCCCGGCGAACGCGCAGGCGGACTTGGCATGTTGATCGCGCGCAGCCGTTACCTGTTCATCCGTAACCACCGCGAACGCTTTGCCGAGAGGACGATTGCCGAGTTACGCGGGGTCATCGACGAGGCCGGCGGTTCACCATTCTGGGATGGTGTGGCAGGGCGCTTCTTTGGCATGAACTTTCAGGACGCCGACGAATTCAATGCCAAGCATGGTAACCAGTTCATCGCTGACCTGATGCCCAAGCACCCTGTCTATATTGCAATGCTGCCCGAAAGCGCGAAGGCGGTCATCGGCGTACCGCACCCATCCGGCCGTGCGGCGATGCGGATGCTGGAAAATGAGGGCTTTGCCTGGGAAAGCTATGTCGATATTTTCGATGGCGGCCCAACGATGACTGCGCGCACCGACCAGATACGAAGCATCCGCGAGGCGCAGGACGTCGAGGTGGTCGAGATCAGTGCGCAGTTGGGCGAACAGTTGGGCGGCGACAAGAAACTGATCACCGTCGGGCGATTGCATGATTTCAAGGCGGCTTACGGATGGACCCTGCAACGCGATGGCGGTTTGGCGATCGACGAAGTGAGCGCCGCGACACTTGGCCTGTCGGTCGGCGACACAATAACGCATGTGGCGAGGTGGTAAGAAGTGCTTCGGGAAATCAACTTCGACGGAATCATCGGACCAAGCCATAATTATGCCGGGCTGAGCCTCGGCAATATCGCATCGTCAAGCAATGCAGGCGCAGTATCGCAACCGCGCGCGGCGGCGCTGCAAGGCGTCGAGAAGATGCGCGCCAATCTGCGGCTTGGGCTGGCGCAGGGTTTTTTCATGCCACTGGATCGCCCCAATACGGCTTGGCTTGCTGGCCTTGCAACCGACATAGAAAGCGCAGAGCCGCATATCCGTGCAGCGGCGTTTTCCGCTTCGGCAATGTGGGCTGCCAACGCCGCGACCGTGTCACCGGCGCCAGATACCGCCGATGGACGCTGCCACCTGTCCGCTGCCAACCTGTTGACGATGGCTCACCGCAGCCATGAATGGCACGGGACGCTGGAGCAGTTGAAGCTGGCCTTTGCAAACGAGCGGCATTTCGCAGTCCATCCGCCAGTCCCGCCACCATTTGGCGACGAGGGCGCTGCGAATTTCATGCGGCTCTGCCCAACGCATGGT
>JANLSY010000099.1:0-3642 GCA_031362665.1 Sphingomonadales bacterium | reverse complement strand
TGCCGAATTTCGCGGAACGCAGGAGCAGGTGGTCGATCGCGTGCTGGCGGGCCAGCGCACATTGGCGGTGATGCCTACGGGCGCGGGCAAATCGCTCTGTTACCAGCTTCCGGCGCTGATGATGGATGGCACCTGCATCGTCATTTCGCCGTTGATCGCGTTGATGCACGACCAGATGCGCGCAGCGGACGCGGTGGGTATTCGCGCGGCGACGCTAACCAGCGCCGATGACAACCGCGCTGAAACCATCGAGCGGTTTCGGAGCGGCGCGCTCGACCTGCTCTATGTCGCGCCCGAGCGCGCGTCGGGGCAGGAGTTTCGCGGACTGCTACGCGAAGCAAAGATTTCGCTGTTCGCGATAGACGAGGCGCATTGCGTGTCCGAATGGGGACATGATTTCAGGCCCGATTACCGGCTGCTTCGTCCGTTGATGGATGATTATGCAAACGTACCGAGGCTGGCGCTCACGGCGACCGCAGATGCACATACCCGTGACGATATTGCTGAACAGCTCGGTATAGCTGCCGAGGGCGTGATAGTATCGGGCTTCGACCGGCCCAACATCCGTTATGCCGTGACTGGCGGCAACAAAAGCGGCGTCGCGGGGCTGGTGCGATCTCTCAGCGGTGCGGGCATCGTTTATGCTCAGACCCGCGACCGAACCGAGAAAATCGCCGCGCAAATCGCCGCCACTGGACGCAACGCGCGCTTCTATCATGCCGGGATGGAACCGCAGGCGCGGACGAAGGCGCAGGCCGAATTTGTCAGTAGCGAAGACATGGTTATGGTCGCTACTGTCGCGTTCGGGATGGGGATCGACAAACCCGATGTGCGCTTCGTCGTGCATGCGGGACTGACCAAGTCGATCGAGTCCTATTATCAGGAAAGCGGTCGTGCGGGTCGGGATGGTGACCCGGCAGTCGCGCATATGCTCTGGTCGCCAGGCGACTTCACCCGCGCGCGCGAACGATTGGCTGAACTGCCGCCCGAGCGGCGGGAGGCTGAGCAAGGACGGATCGCGGCGCTGTCGCGGCTGGTCGAAACTCCTGGGTGTAGGCGCGCGGTTCTGCTGAGCCATTTCGGCGAGAATCCTCCTGAAATCTGCGGCAATTGCGACAATTGCCTCGAAGCCCCCGGCGTTCATGACGCGACCGAACTTTCGAGAAAACTCCTCTCCGCCGCCTATCGCACCGGGCAAATGTTCGGCGCGGGCCATCTTGAAAAGGTGCTCACCGGTAGCGGCGATGAACGCATTTTTAAACTTGGGCACGATCAGCTTTCGGTGTTCGGAATTGTGGGCGCAGACGAAGCGCGCGTCCTCAAGCCTCTGGCGCGCGCATTACAAGCACGCGGCGCATTGGTTGCTAACGAACATGGCGGACTCAAGCTGTCCGGCGACGCCCGCGCCATCATGCGCGGCGAGCAAAAGGTCGAAATCGCTTTGGTGCCGCAAGGCCGCAAAAAACGCGAACGCGGCGCGGCGAATCCGGTTGGCGATCCGCTGTTCGAGGCGCTGAGAGCAAAGCGCCGTGAACTCGCCGAACAAGGCGGCGTGCCGCCATATGTCATCTTCCACGACGCAACCTTGCGCGAAATGGCCGAGACAAAGCCGGACAGCCTGACGGCGCTGTCGCGCGTCACCGGGGTGGGCGCACGGAAGCTTGATGCCTATGGTGACGCCTTTCTTGCGGTATTGCGTTCTTCCGGCTAGCAACTGCCCCATGTTCAGAAAACTTACCGAGACAATATTCGTCGCGCCGCAAATCGATACTGACGCCGTATTGGCGGCAAAGGAAATGGGCGTCACTTTGGTCATTAACAACCGTCCTGAAGACGAAAGCGCCGACCAGACGCCGGGGCCGGATATTGAGGCCGCCGCTACCAAAGCTGGGATGGATTACATCGCGATCCCCGTCACTCATTCCGGTTTTGCTGAATGGCAAGTCAAGGCGATGGCTGATGCATTGGACAAGGCCGATGGCAAAGTGCTGGCTTATTGCCGCTCGGGCACACGCTCGACGTTGCTGTGGGCGTTGGCGCGCGCGTCGCGTAGCGATCACCCGGCGGTGCTTGCCGAACAGGCCGCCGATGCTGGATATGATCTTTCCCCAGTAACAGCCATGATGGATATACTGCGCGGTCGTGCTTCATGATAGTCGAGTTTTTGAAACTGGCCGGGTCGATTGTCGCTATTCTTTTTCTGGCATGGCTAGCTCGCCATTGGCAACTCGGTGGTGATGAACGAATCCGAAATGAGGAACAAGCGCGCTGCATCGCCGACGAGATCGTCTGCGGATTCGATCCAGTCGATATTGCGATCGACAAGGCCGGAATCGGCGCACTGATGCGCGATGCCAGAGGGCGACATCTGCTCGTGCGCCGCCATGGTGCCTTATGGGCGGGCCGGCTGCTCGACAATCACAGCGAAACCCGGCTCGACCAGAATTTCCTGACCGTTGGGACGGGTGAACGGACGTTCGGAACGGTCACGCTCAACTTGGGCGAAAAAGCACAATATTGGGCCGCTGGCCTTCGGCATTTGCAGGTCTGAAATGCCCGAATTGTTCAGCCCCGTCGATTATGCGATCCCCGCCTTCATTATATTGATTATCGCCGAAATGCTGTGGGCGAGACGGCGCGCACCCGAGAAATATGAGCCAAAGGACACGCTCACATCGCTTGCCCTTGGCACCGGTAGCACGGTTGCTAGCGCATTGGGGGGAGCGACCGTTTTTGCCCTCGCCATGTGGTTATACGAACACCGCCTGTTCGAAATCGGATGGGTCTGGTGGGCATGGCCGCTTTGCTTTGTACTCGATGACTTTGCGTATTATTGGGTTCATCGAACCGGCCACCGGGTGCGTTGGTTCTGGGCAAGCCACGTCAATCATCATTCCAGCCAGCATTATAATCTGTCGACCGCGCTTCGGCAAAGTTGGACAAGTTATATTGCGCTTGGCTTCATCTTCCGTATTCCTCTGGCCTTCGTCGGCTTTCACCCGGCGATGCTATTGTTCGTCGGTGCGCTCAACCTCATCTACCAGTTCTGGATCCATACCGAAGCAATCGGGAAATTCCCGCGCTGGTTCGAATATGTTATGAACACGCCAAGTCACCACCGCGTCCACCACGCGACTAATCCACGCTATCTCGACCGTAATTACGCCGGAACCTTCATTGTCTGGGATCGCATGTTCGGGACATTCACCGAAGAGGTCGAGGGCGAGAAAATCCGCTATGGGATCGTCAAACAGCTCGGTACGTTCAATCTTTTGTGGAGCGTGTTCCACGAATGGATCGGTATTGCCCGCGATGTTTGGTCGGCACCGTGGCGCCACAAATTTTCATATATGTGGCGGCCTCCCGGTTGGAGCCATGATAACAGCCGCGAGACATCGGACATCATCCGCGCACGATGGCTCGAACGGCAGCATCAACCTGCCGAATAAGCCTATTTACACGCTTGCAAGTAGTTAATCGGCCGATTAAACCCTCTTCCAAGAGGAGAGTTTATGGACGAATTCGACATCATCGTTGTTGGCGGTGGATCAGGCGGCAGTGCTGTAGCAGGGCGGCTGAGCGAGGATGGGAAATATTCAGTCTGCCTGATCGAAGCGGGTGGCAGCAACACCGGATATCGAA
>JANLSY010000096.1:0-2651 GCA_031362665.1 Sphingomonadales bacterium | reverse complement strand
TTCCTTTCCCGGCTTGGACCCGGGCTGGTTACAGGCGCAGCGGATGACGACCCGTCCGGTATCGGCACGCACAGTCAGGTCGGTGCGCAATTCGGTTATGGGCTAAGCTGGACCTTCCTGTTCAGTTTCCCCTTGATGGTCGCCATTCAGGAAGTCGCGGCGGAAATCGGCCGCGTTACGGGTGCTGGCATCGCGCGCAATTTAAGACGTCATTATCCGCGGCCATTACTTGTGCTGATGGTGGGGCTGCTCTTGATTGCCAACATCGTAAATCTGGGTGCCGATCTGGCTGCAATGGGAGCAGCGGTCGGTCTGCTGATCGGTGGGCCATTGGGGTTGTACACCTTGCTATTCGGCATATTATGCGTGGTTATCGAGGTCTGGCTTTCCTACGAGCGTTATTCGTCGGTGCTCAAATGGGCGACATTGTCGCTATTTGCCTATGTCGCTGTGGTGGTGGTCGCGCAGGTGCCCTGGGGAGAGGCGCTGACGTCGCTTGTGGTGCCGCGTATCGAGTGGACCGGTGCCTATGCGACTGCTGTTGTCGCAATACTGGGCACCACCATCAGCCCTTATTTGTTTTTCTGGCAGGCGGGGCAGGAGATTGAGGAGCAGAAACGGCACAAGGTCAAACCGCTGTGCATCACCCCCAAAGAGGCCGGACCGGAACTGCAACGTATTCGTATCGACACGCTGACGGGCATGGCATTCAGTTCTATTGTTTCGCTGGCGATTGTTTTCGCGACCGCCGCGACGCTGCACGCTAATGGTATCCGCGACATCGAAACCTCGGCGCAGGCTGCGGAGGCTTTGCGCCCGATAGCCGGAGATTTTGCCTTTGCGCTGTTCGCGTTGGGTATCATCGGAACCGGTCTGCTCGCCGTGCCCGTGCTTGCGGGTTCGGCGGCCTATGCCGTAACCGAAATGTTCGGAATAACCGGTAGTCTCGATGCGAAGCCGACCAAGGCGCGGCTGTTTTACGGAACGATAGCAGTCACCACCATGATTGGCGTTTCGCTGCAATATGTCGGCATCGATCCCGCACGCGCGCTTTATTGGGCAGCGGTCGTCAACGGGGTACTCGCAGCACCGCTGATGGTCATGATGATGCTGATTGTACGAAACCCGCGCGCAATGGGCCGGTTGACGCTCGGGCGGCGGGCAACCATCACCGGCTGGTTTGCTACTGCGGTGATGGCGGTTGCGACAATCGTCTTTTTTGCCACGCTTTAGGACGAATTACTGGGTTGGCGCCTGCCCTTGTTGCGCGCGCATCTGTGCATCGATCTGCGCCTGAATTTCGGGCGGTAAACCTTGTGGAGCCGCGCCAGGCTGGCCGCCGGCGGCACTGCCCTGCTGCTTTTGCATTTCCTGCATCTGGCGTTGCATTGCTTCGACCTCGGCGCGCGATTTATATTCGAGCAGGTCGACGTCGAAGATTAGCTCGCTGCCACCTGGAATGGCAACTTCGCCGGTCTGTGGGTTCTTCTGGTCTTCCGGGCCATAACCGAGGCTGGCGGGAATCCACAGGCGATATTGTCCGCCGCGTTGCATGATTTTCAGGCCCTCGGAAAAGCCTGGTACCACGCCCGTTACTGCCAAAGCTGCTTGCGGGTTCTGATCGAAGATTTTTCCGTCTTTCAACATGCCGGTATATTTGATGAGAACGACATCATTGTCGGTCGGCGATTTGCCTTCGCCTGTTTTCAGTACCTTGTATCGTAGCCCTGATTCGGTGGTTACAACGTCGCCATATTCCTGACGCACATCGGTGGTGCCCCAATAAGCAAGCCCGCCGCCCGCCGCCAGCACCAGAGCGATGCCCGTCCAATATTTGATGAGTGAACCTTTTTTGATGGGGGCAATGGGAACGGCGGTGGTGGACATGAATATTTCCTGATGGCTGTTATTGCGCGCTGATTAGCAGAAACGCGCTTGGTTTCCAGACACAAAAAAAGCGCCGCTAGGACGCTTCCCTTGTTCGCAGATGCGGTTGACTACGCTTTCGCGCCGTCACGTTCCTGCTGCTTGCGCTCCATCTTGCGGGCGCGACGGACGGCAGCTGCCTTTTCACGGGCGCGCTTTTCCGACGGCTTTTCGAAGTGACGACGCAGCTTCATTTCGCGATACACGCCTTCACGCTGTAACTTCTTCTTCAGCGCGCGTAGGGCCTGATCAACATTATTGTCGCGAACCATGATCTGCATAAAAAACTCAACTCCGGTATCGAATCGGCAAAATGACGTAAAACCGCCGTTTTGTATGGCTAAAAACGAAAAGCGCCGCAAAACAAAGCGGCGTGTTGCAGCGCCCCTTAACGCCACCTTTCGCGAATATCAAGACTAAACGGCGCTTTTTCGCCCTATTGCTCTCCTTGCACATTCATTTCATAATGAGACACAGAGCAGAAATGGAGAGCGAGAATGGCGACGCAGTTGAGGCAGAACAGCAAATATAGCGAGGCCGAATGGACCGCGCGGCAGGAACTGGCGGCATGTTACCGTATATTTTCGATGTTCGGCTGGGATGAGCTGGTCTTCAACCATATCACCGTAAAGGTGCCCGACGAAGACGGCGCGTTCCTCATCAACCCATATGGCATGCACTTCGGTGAAATCACCGCGTCGAGCTTGATCAAAATCGATATCGAC
>JANLSY010000043.1:0-3507 GCA_031362665.1 Sphingomonadales bacterium | reverse complement strand
CGTAGAATTGGAGAGTTAAAATGCGCCAAATAGACCATTTCATTTCTGGCGGCACAGGTGGGGAAGCGGTACGCTTCGGCGATATAATGGACCCGAATAATGGTGGTGTTCAGGCGCGGGTAGCTTTGGGCGATGCTGCTGTCTTGCAGCGCGCGGTCGATGCCGCACTGGCCGCGCAGCCAGCGTGGGCAATGACCAATCCGCAGCGGCGCGCGCGGGTGATGTTCGAGTTCAAGCGGTTGGTCGAGGCCAATATGGACGCGCTGGCGCATTTGCTCAGCAGCGAACATGGTAAGGTAATCGCGGACTCGAAGGGCGATATCCAGCGCGGGCTTGAGGTTATCGAATTCTGCTGCGGCATCCCGCATGTTCTGAAGGGCGAATATACCCAAGGTGCAGGCCCCGGCATCGATGTCTATTCGATGCGCCAACCAATTGGTATTGGCGCAGGGATTACACCTTTCAACTTTCCGGCGATGATCCCATTGTGGATGTCGGGCGTTGCCATTGCGACGGGCAATGCGTTCATCATTAAACCCAGCGAGCGCGACCCAAGCGTCCCTGTGCGCTTTGCTGAACTCTTTATCGAAGCTGGCTTGCCCGAAGGCATTTGCCAGGTCGTCCATGGCGACAAGGAAATGGTCGATGCCATTCTCGACCATCCGGCCATCGGCGCGATTAGCTTTGTCGGTTCCTCGGACATCGCGCATTATGTCTACAATCGCGGCGTCGCCAACGGCAAGCGCGTGCAGGCAATGGGCGGGGCGAAGAACCACGGCATCGTCATGCCCGACGCAGATCTTGATCAGGTGGTGAATGACTTGGCAGGTGCCGCGTTCGGTTCAGCAGGCGAACGCTGCATGGCACTGCCGGTTGTGGTACCGGTCGGTGATGAAACCGCAGAGCGGCTCAAGGCCAAACTAATACCTGCCATCGAAGCATTACGTATCGGCATCTCGACCGATGCCGAAGCGCATTATGGACCGGTTGTGACCGCGCAGCACAAGGCCAAGGTCGAGGGCTGGATCCAGACCTGCGTCGACGAAGGCGCGGAGCTGGTCGTCGACGGTCGCGGCTTTACCCTGCAAGGGCATGAGAAAGGCTTCTTCATCGGTCCGACGCTGTTCGACCATGTCACCACTGACATGGAAAGCTACAAAGAAGAAATCTTCGGCCCAGTTCTGCAGATGGTCCGCGCGGCAAACTTCGAGGAAGCCTTGGCGCTTCCTAGCAAGCACCAATATGGCAATGGGGTCGCCATCTTCACCCGCAATGGCCATGCCGCCCGCGAGTTTGCCGCACGTGTGAATGTCGGCATGGTTGGCATCAACGTGCCGATCCCGGTTCCCGTCGCCTATCACAGCTTCGGTGGGTGGAAGCGCTCTGCCTTTGGCGACACCAACCAGCACGGCATGGAAGGCGTGAAGTTCTGGACCAAGGTCAAGACCATCACCCAACGCTGGCCCGATGGATCGCCCGATGGCGGTAACGCGTTCGTCATTCCGACAATGGGGTAGGCGCATGAAAATAGCATTTATCGGGCTGGGCAATATGGGCGGCGGGATGGCGGCTAATCTGGTCAAGGCGGGGCATACGGTGAATGCCTTTGACCTGGCCGAATCGGCGCTCGCACAAGCGAAAGTAAATGGCTGCGCGACATTTACTTCGGTCCGCGAGGCGGTTGCAGGTGTTGAAGCAGTTGTCGCGATGCTTCCGAACGGCAAGATAGTTGAACGCGTGTTCGAGGATGAAGTGATCGGCCATGCGCCGACCATTGCGATCCTGCTCGACTGTTCGACAATCGACGTTGACACAGCACGCAAAGTGACCGCCTCCGCAGCCGTGGCAGGTTACGAGATGGTGGATGCCCCAGTGTCGGGCGGCATTGCCGCAGCCAACGCGGGAACGTTGACGTTTATGGTAGGCGGCACGGATGCGGCGTTTGTACGGGCCGAACCAGTTCTGGCGGCGATGGGCAAGGCTGTCATCCATGCCGGCACGTCAGGCGCGGGGCAGGCAGCCAAAATATGCAACAACATGCTGCTCGGTGCGTCGATGATTGCGACGTGCGAGACCTTTGCGATGGCAGAGAAATTGGGCCTCGACTTGCAAACCTTTTACGATATCTCTTCCAAGGCTTCGGGACAGAACTGGTCGATGACAAGCTATTGTCCGGTGCCGGGCGTAGGACCGACATCACCCGCCGACAATGATTATCAAGGCGGCTTTGCGACTGCGCTAATGCTCAAAGACTTGAAGCTGGCAATGGAGGCAGCGCAGGGCGTCGGAGCGCAGGTACCGATGGGAAAGAAGGCAGCGGAGCTCTATCAGGCATTTACCGATAGCGGTGCGGGCGGACTGGATTTCTCGGCGATCATTAAAGAGCTGAAGGTTTAAGCCTTCAACCAATGCTCGAGCTCATCGATTGCAAGCAGCCGGTGGAACTCGACGCCCAGCATATCACCTGCGCGCCATTTGATTGTTGCACCGACAGGACGGGTGCCCTCTGCGCGCAACAGAAGGTTGCTGTGAACGCGCAGCTTGCCCTCGCATTGCAATTTCCCGCCGCGCTGCGACACATCGTGTAAAATCGCATCGAGCGTCACCGCGTCAAGTTTGATCTGCACCGGCTTTTGCACCGAAAATCGGGGCAAGCGCGCACGTTTGCCGTCGGGCTGGGCTGCCGGTTTCGCAAGTATTTGGTCGACGGGAATTTCTTCGGCAAAACAGATGCCGAGCATGCGGCCCTCTTTCCATGCCACGGTACCGGTCAGTTCCTGATCATCGATTAGTGCAATCGATACCGACTGTCCAATTTCGAGATCGAAATGCGCGTCGATCATCATCCCGCCGGGTGACACATCGCGGACCATGCCAAGCCCTTCGGCATCGAGGTCGGGCGCAGCCAGCCGGGCAACGCGCATGACACGCAGATTGCGCGAAAACTGCCGCCGCTCGCCCTGTTCCTCGACGCTCATGGTTGCCCCGCTGCCACCATCATCTTCCAAAGAATGATCAATACGTAAATTCATGTTATCAGCTATCGGGGTGAAACCCTAATTTTCTTGGAACGGGTTTTGGTTAACGGGCAACACGGGATTGCGCATAATTTCAAAAATGCATTAGATGAACGCGCGGGCCCAGACCCGAGTCTAGAGGAGCCTGCCGATGCAATCCGTAACCATGCAAATCCACAACGATATCGCCGTCGTGATTGTCAACAATCCACCGGTCAACGCGCTATCATGGCATGTCCGGCAGGGCCTGCACGACAGTTTCAGTTCGGCGCTTGCCGACGCTTCGGTGAAAGCCATCGTGCTTCGCTGCGACGGTTCGACCTTCATTGCAGGCGCGGACATTACCGAATTCGGCAAGCCGCCACAGGGGCCAGATTTCAATGCGGTGCTGAACATGATCGAGGCGGCGGAAAATTGCAATGCGAGGGCAAGCTGCGCGTTCACAGCAACCTTCTGTTGCGCGCAGAGGGCACCCGTCCTGTCGGTGCAA
>JANLSY010000026.1:0-2184 GCA_031362665.1 Sphingomonadales bacterium | reverse complement strand
GCGGCTCGCGTCCACACCAGCCGCCAGCGCCAGTTCAAGCTCCCCGCCCGACGCTATATCGAAGCCGTCGACTAGGCCCTTCATAAGTTCCAACACGGGCGCAAAGGGATTGCCCTTCATCGCATAATGGATCGCCAGCCGCTGCGGCATCGCGGCGCGCAAATCGGCTACGCGCTGGCGCAAATGATCGGACGAATAAACAAACAACGGCGTGTCACCCGCCTGTGCCGCCAGCGCGCTCGTCGTCACCCCGCCAATCGCGAGTTCGCCATCGATGGCGCTGTAGCCAGCGGGAATAGTTCCGGTCGCCTTCATCGCATTTTCCCCTAGCAGCATGAAGTAAAGCTTTCATAAAGTTGCAAGTAGGCCAAGAAAAATTGAACCCAGAAGCGAAGGATATTGTAGGGTCATGCGTTAGAGGAGCGGGAGACACATAATGGTGAAGTCGAATACCGGTCTGCTGGCGCTGGGTGTTGTTTTTGCACTGACTTCTTGTGGAGGCGGTTCGGAGGGAGGTAGCGCCCCGCCCCTGGTAGTCGTTGCCCCGACTCCGCCGCCCACGCCGCCTCCCCCACCACCGCCGCCGCCGCCGCCGCCCGTTGTAGCTTCGGTCGAACGCGACGTCGCACCGGCGACCACCAATCCGGTGCTGACCGATAACCTGTCTGCGCATTTCGCAATCAATCCCGCAACGGCTGGCGCGCGCAATCGCCTTTTCGTGATGCTCCCGGGCACCACCGCCATTCCGCGTTTCTATCGCCTTATCGTCCGCGCGGGTGCCGCGCGCGGCTACCACAGTATCGGCCTTACCTACCCCAACGACGAAGCCGTAGGTACCATTTGCGCTGCTTCCACGCGGCCCGACTGTCCCGGCGAGGTGCGGCGTGAGATCATTACGGGCACCGACACCAGCCCACTGGTCGTCATTACGCCTGTAAATTCGATCACTGGTCGCCTCGTCGCAATGCTGACCTATATGCAAGCGACCTATCCCAACGAAGGCTGGGGCCAATATCTCGTCGGCGGCGCGCCGAACTGGTCGGTGATCACCGTGGCCGGCCATTCGCAAGGCGCAGGCCATGCGGGTTATATGGCAAAGCTGCACGTCCTCGACCGAGTGGCAATGTTTTCAGGGCCGGGCGATACCGGCAATGGTGCAGGAACGTCGGCTCAATGGATTGCCCTGCCCAACGCAACTCCCGCCGCGCGCCAATATGGCTTCACACACCGGCAGGACGAACTCGTTCCGTTGACGCTGATCGAGTTCAACTGGAGCCAAATCGGCCTTGGCGCGTTCGGCGCTTCGATAACCGTCGATGGCAGCGCCGCGCCCTATGGCGACCGGCGGCAGTTGACGACGAACATCGCAATCCCTTCAAGCCCGCTTTCACCCGCGACCGCCCCGGCGCATAGTGGCACGGTGGTAGACGTCGTGACACCGCTAACCGCTAGCGGTGAGCCGCTTTATTTGCCGGTGTGGAATTATATGGTTTTTCCATAACCAACCTCATTGCTTCAACCCCTCCGCCAAAACATTCCGGTCCAGCTTCCCGTTAGCGCTCTTCGGAAACGCCTCCAGCCACACAACGTCGGCTGGCTGCATGAAATTGGGCAAGGTCGCCTTCAAATGTGCCTTTAGCCCCTCATCATCTCCGCTGCCGCGCACAAAAAGGACGATTGCCGCGCCCAGTCGTTCGTCCTTGCGGCCCAGCGCACAGGCCTCGGCAACCAGTCCGCTTTCGACGGCAGCTTCTTCGATTTCCGTTGGACTGACGCGGTTGCCGCTGGTTTTGATCATCGCGTCATCGCGGCCGACGAAATAGAGCAGACCTTCGGTATCGCGGCGTACCGTGTCGCCGGACCAGACAGCCATACCGCCATATTGTGAAAACGATGGCGCAGGTTTGAAGCGCTCCGCAGTGCGGTCTTTGTCCTGCCAATATCCTTGCGCGACCAATGGTCCGGCGTGGACGAGTTCGCCGGGTTGATCCGGCGTTGCCTCACTGCCGTCTGGAGTTACGACCATTATCTCGGCAAAAGGAATGCCGCGCCCCATGCTGGTCGGGTTGACGTCGATCAAGGCGGGGTCAAGGTAGGTCGAACGGAACGCTTCGGTCAGGCCGTACATCGCATAGATCTTGGTTTTATTGCGAAAAATGCTGCGCAGCATTTTTACCAGGCTGG
>JANLSY010000011.1:0-5965 GCA_031362665.1 Sphingomonadales bacterium | reverse complement strand
CGCCGCAAAACCCGGTCGATTTTTCGGCCATCGTGGTCGATACCATCGACCAGTTGCGCAGCAGCCAGAAAGAGCGCGGCAGCGATTTATGCGTCGATATCACCGACAAACTGCTGCCGGTGATGGGCGATCCCGGCCAGTTGCGGCAATTGGCGAGCAATATCGTCACCAACGCGATGAAATATGGCAAGGCGGGAACGCCGGTTGAAATCAGCCTTGCCCCGTCGCGCTCGGGCGCGATGCTGAACTTTACCGTTACCGACAATGGCGACGGCATTTCGCCAGAACATCTCCCCCGGCTGACCGAACGGTTTTACCGCGTAGATTCAGGCCGTAGCCGATCGATAGGTGGGACCGGACTTGGCCTTAGCCTTGTCAAACACATCGTCGATCGTCACCGGGGTCATCTGGAAATCCGAAGTACCGTAGGCGTTGGAACGACGGTGTCCGTTTTGTTGCCGGTCGCGCCCGGTAAAGCCGTCACATAACTGTCATACAAAAGTCATTTATCATCCATCTGCAATCGCTAGTTGCGCGGTCGAGCACCGCGAGTGCCAGGATGATTCCATAATGGGGACGAAGCCAAAATGATGAAGAAAATCTCAGTTGTCGCCATCAGCGCGCTGGCGCTTGCGGCTTGTAACGACCAGGCCAGCACCGGCGGCGCTTCCGGCGGTTCGCGTCAGGAAATCCGAATTGTCGGCTCATCGACCGTGTTTCCTTATGCCAAGGCCGTAGCCGAAGCATTCGCAAAGGCAGATGCCACTCGTAAATCGCCCGTTCTCGAATCGACAGGCACCGGTGGCGGCATCGAACAGTTCTGCAAGGGCGTCGGCGCGCAAACGCCGGATATTGCCAACGCCTCGCGTCGGATGAAGAAAAGCGAATTCGACAATTGTACAAAAAACGGTGTCACCGATATCGTTGAAATCCAGGTCGGCATCGACGGCATCACGCTGGCTGAGTCGAACAAAGGACAGAAATTTGAGCTGACCGCTGCCGATGTTTACAAGGCGCTGGCCGCCAATCCGTTCGGCAAGCCACAAACGGCAAAGCTCTGGTCAGATGTCAACGCGTCTCTACCCAAGCTGCCTATCTCGGTATTCGGCCCGCCCTCTACGTCCGGCACGCGTGACGCATTTGCCGAGCTGATCCTTGAGGCTGGCTGCAAAACCGATGCCGCGATTAAAGCCTTAAAAGACAGCGACGAAGACAAGTACAAAGCAGTCTGCCACGAGATCCGCACCGATGGCGCATATAAAGAGCAGGGCGAGAATGATAACCTTATCGTTCAAAAGCTCGATGCAAACCCCGACATGGTCGGCATATTTGGCTACAGCTACATGGAAGCCAATCAGGGCAAAGTGCATGGCATCAGCCTTGATGGCGTTGCTCCGACCTATGATACCATTGCCGGTAGCACTTACCCGGGTGCGCGCGCTCTATATATCTATGTGAAGAAGGCGCATCTCGACAAGATTCCCGGGATTAAAGAATATGTCCTGGAATTTATCAAAGCTGGAACCAAGGGTGGCTATCTGGGCAAGCTGGGCCTTATTTCATCGCCTGACGATGTCCGCACTTCGGCCGGGGCGGCAGCCAACGCCATGACGACACTCGATGGCAGCAGTTTGAAATAAAACTGCAACACACATCGCGTCTATGGGCATGGACCGAATCTGTTTTGGTCCATGCCCTTCGCACATGGGCACCATTATTTCGAATATTCCGGCCAGTCGGTCGATAAGGGGGCAAGTTTAGGGATATGACTGGAACGGCTCTGCTATTCCTGGTCCTTGGCCTCGGTCTGGTCGGCTGGATTTTCGGCCGCGCCCGCGCTGCCGCGTTCGTACGTGCGGCGAAAGGTGGGCCGCGTGGAGCCGTTAACAGCCTGCCTTCCTATCATGGCTGGTTCGTGGCGGTATGCGCAATAATGCCGGCGTTGCTGTTCATGTCGATATGGCAGTCGATCTCGCCTGCGCTGGTTACCGATATGGTCATTGCTTCGCCCGTGGCAGCCGACCTGCCGCAGGATGGATTCGCGCGTGCCGCGATATTGTCCGAGGCGCGCGCAATTGCTCAGGGGTTGCAGGACAGCGGGTTTCAGGCACAAAGCGAAAGGCTGGTCCCTCTCTACCGCGAGGCGTTATCTTTCTATCAAGGCATCGGTCTTGCAGGAACGCTACTGCTGCTGTTTGCGGGCGGCGCATTTGCTTTCACCCGGCTAAAACCTGATTTCCGCGCGCGCAACAAGGTCGAGCGGTTGGTTATGTTCGGATTGCTGCTTGCTTCGCTGATTGCGATTATTACGACGCTCGGAATCTTTGCGTCACTAATTTTTGAAACATACCAGTTTTTCTCGATGGTATCGCCGGTCGAATTTTTGTTCGGCACCAACTGGAACCCGAAAAATATTATAACGCCCGGTGCCGACAACGGCTATGGAGCGATCCCGTTGTTCTGGGGAACAATTTTCATCGGCGCGATTATCGCGATGATTGTCGCGATTCCGCTGGGTTTGATGAGCGCCATATTCCTCACGCAATATGCGTCGTCGAATGTACGCAAATGGATGAAACCGATCCTCGAAATACTCGCTGGCGTACCCACAGTAGTTTACGGCTATTTTGCTGCCTTGACCGTGGCGCCGGCGATACGCGACTTTGCCGTTATGCTAGGCATCAGCAACGCCGCGTCAGACAATGCGTTGGCGGCGGGCGTGGTAATGGGCGTTATGATTATCCCGCTCGTTTCCTCGATGTCCGACGACAGCATAGCTGCAGTGCCCAATTCGATGCGCGATGGCAGCCTTGCGATGGGAGCGACCAAGAGCGAAACGATTAAACAAGTCCTGCTGCCTGCAGCACTGCCCGGCGTAGTGGGCGGCATATTGCTCGCGGTCAGCCGCGCTATCGGCGAGACAATGATCGTGGTGATGGCCGCTGGCTACACCGCCAACCTGACCGCCAATCCATTCGATACGATCACGACGGTCACGGTTCAGATCGTTGCACTGCTCACCGGCGACCAGGATTTCGGCAGCCCGCACACGCTCGCCGCTTTCGCGCTGGGCCTTGCATTATTCGTCACTACATTCTTCCTCAACTATGTCGCGCTGCGCGTCGTCAAACGCTATCGGGAAGCCTATGAATAGCGCCGTGCCCGACCGGACCCCCACCGACTGGAATGGCAGCTCGATGCAAAAGCGCATCGCGCGCCGCTACTCCGCCGAGCGCCGGTTCAAGGCGATGGGCTTTATAGCCGTGGCGCTATCTACACTATTTCTGGTTTTCCTGCTTGTTACGATGCTCGGGCAAGGACTGCGTGGCTTCCAGCGCACCGAACTTGCGGTGGATTTTGATTTTCCAGCTTTGACCTCGGGTGCGACCGCAGCATCGATAAGCGGTGCCAATACTGAGTCCGGGCTCAACTCGATGGATATCCCGGGTATCGTCGATCTTGCGGTAAGTCAGCAATATGGCGAAGAAGGCAGCCAATTATTGACGAGTGCGGTCGCGGCAAACGTCCGGCAAATGCTGGTTGCTGATCCCGACCTCATAACCGCTAAACAGCGCTTATGGCTTCCCGCCGAGTCCAAAATCGACATTGCCTACAAATCTAATGGTGACGCCACAGCCGAGAAAACCGTGGCGGCTTTGGCTGGCAAGGAATCGTTACGGAGCGGTTTTAACTGGACTTTCCTAACCGGCGCCGACGCAACCGACCCATCGGCGGTGGGCATTTGGGCCGCGTTCAAGGGCTCACTTATGACGATGGCGATTACACTCATTCTGGCCTTCCCCATCGGCGTGTTTGCAGCGCTTTACCTCGAAGAATATGCGCCGAAGAATAAGCTCACCGACATAATTGAAGTATCAATCAACAATCTTGCCGCGGTGCCATCCATTATCTTCGGGCTGCTCGGCCTTGCGGTGTTCCTCACATTGTTTGGGATGCCGCGTTCCTCGGCACTGGTCGGCGGGTTGACGCTGGCTTTGATGACGATGCCAGTCATCGTTATCGCCGGACGCAATGCAGTCAAATCAGTGCCGCCATCCATCCGCGAAGCGGCCCTTGGTATCGGGGCTTCGCCCGTGCAGGTTGTGTTTCACCATGTCCTGCCGCTGGCGCTGCCCGGCATTCTTACGGGTACGATTATCGGCATGGCGCGGGCATTAGGCGAAACTGCACCTTTGCTGATGATTGGGATGCGCGCGTTTATTCCGTCGGCACCAGAGGGCTTTACCGACGCCGCAACCGCCCTTCCCGTGCAAATCTATCTTTGGTCTGATGAGGTCAACCAAGGCTTTGTAGAAAAAACTAGTGCCGCGATCATCGTTCTGCTGATATTCCTGCTGGGGATGAACGCCCTTGCAATTTACCTTCGTAACCGTTTCGAAACGCGATGGTAGACATGACCGAAAAGGACCAACAAGTGGTTGCAACGACCGCAAATCCGAAAATTTCAACTCGCAACGTCAATGTTTTTTATGGCGACAAGCAGGCGATCCACAACGTCTCGATCGACGTCGATATGGACAATGTTACCGCCTTCATCGGCCCATCGGGCTGCGGTAAATCGACCTTCCTTCGAACGCTAAACCGAATGAACGACACCGTAATCGGCGCACGTGTCGAGGGCGACATTTTCCTTGATGGTCAGGATGTTTACGCTTCTTCGATGGACGTAGTGCAACTCCGCGCTCGTGTCGGCATGGTGTTTCAAAAGCCGAACCCGTTCCCCAAGTCGATTTACGACAACGTCGCCTATGGCCCGCGCATTCACGGCCTCGCATCGGGCAAGGCTGAACTCGACCAAATCGTTGAAAATTCGCTCAGCCGCGCCGGCCTTTGGAATGAGGTCAGGGACCGTCTGGCAGACAGCGGCACCGCTCTTTCCGGCGGTCAGCAGCAACGCCTCTGCATTGCTCGCGCCATTGCCGTGGACCCCGAAGTTATATTGATGGATGAGCCCTGTTCGGCGCTCGACCCGATTGCGACCGCACGCATTGAGGAATTGATCCACGACCTGCGCGGCAAATATGCTATCATTATCGTGACACACAATATGCAGCAAGCCGCGCGCGTATCGCAACGCACCGCCTTTTTCCATTTGGGCAATTTGATCGAATTTGGCGAAACGTCCGAAATCTTCACCAATCCACGTGAGGACCGGACCAAAGATTATATTACGGGCCGTTACGGCTAAGGGATCTGGAATGAGTACAGGCACAAAGCACACCGTCACCGCCTTTGACGACGATATGGACGAAATCCGCGGTTTAATTGCGGAGATGGGCGCGCGTGCGGAAACCGCTGTTATAGCGGCGATGAAGGCACTGAGCGCGCATGATGCGGAATTGGCTGCGACTACACGCGCAGAAGATAAGATTATCGACAATCTGGAAACCGAAGTCGAAAAACTCGTTGTCCGCACCATAGCGTTGCGGGCGCCGATGGCCGACGATCTGCGCGAGTTGATCGCGGCTCTTAAAATGTCGGCGGTTATCGAACGCATCGGCGATTACGCCAAGAATATCGCTAAACGGGTGCCGCTGATGGAAGGCAAAATCCCGCCAACCGCAACCGAGCAATTGGCGCGGATGGGTGACATTGTGGTCGAAATGATTCGAACCGCAATGGATGCGTACGCCAAACGCGATGTCGATCTGGCTCGTGCCGTTACAGTACGCGACGACGATGTTGATCAGCTCAACAAGGATCTGTTCGTCGATTTCGTCGCCTATGTGGTCAAGAATCCGAAGAACGCCACTGAAGTCGCGCACTTGCTCTTCACTGCGAAAAACCTTGAGCGGATCGGCGATCATACAACGACGGTTGCGCAGATGATTTACTTTACCGAAACCGGCGAAAACTTGCCGGACGCCTGATGGAAAGATACTGACATGCCCAAGGCTCAACTGCTTTTGGTCGAAGACGACAGCGCACTGGCCGAACTGGTCCG
>JANLSY010000366.1:0-19905 GCA_031362665.1 Sphingomonadales bacterium | reverse complement strand
CGGCTGAAGGCCTTGTCGGTGTTGCCGTTGAAGGCACGAAGGGTACCGCTGTTGAAGTCAACAGCCAGACCGACTTCGTTGCCAAGAACGAACAGTTCCAGGATTTTGTCCGTTCGGTAACCGATGTAGCCTTGTCGCTCGCAGCGAACGATGCCGACGCGATCCTCGCGGCAAGCTATCCCGGTGGCGGCACCGTCCAGGAAAAGCTGACCGAGAATATCGCAACGATCGGTGAAAACCAGGTTATCCGCCGCGCTGCGTCGCTGTCGGTGGATAAGGGCCGTGTCGTATCCTACGTTCACAATGCTGCATCGACTGGCATGGGTGGCATCGGTGTTCTTGTCGCGCTTGAAAGCGAAGCCGACGCGGCAACGCTTGATGGCCTTGGCAAGCAACTGGCGATGCATATCGCTGCAGCTTTCCCGCTGTCGCTCGACGAATCCGGCCTTGATGCCGACACGCTCGAGCGCGAACGCGGCATTGCGCGTGAAAAAGCTTCCGAAAGCGGCAAGCCAGCCGATATCGTCGAAAAGATGGTTGAAGGCGCGGTGAAGAAATTCGCCAAGGAAAATGCCTTGCTCAGCCAGCTGTTCGTGATGGATGGCAAGACCCCGATTGCGGATGTTGTCGCACAAGCGGGCAAAGCCGCCGGTTCGGCCATCGTCCTCAAGGACTATGTCCGCTTCCAGCTTGGCGAAGGCATTGAGAAGGAAGTTTCCGACTTTGCCGCTGAAGTGGCTGCTGCGGTCGGCGCTTAAAAATATTGGCCCTCTCCGTTCAGGCGGGGATAAGGCCTTGGCGATATGGCGCATGGCTCTTATAGCTGTGCGCCATTATCGTATCGGGGATTGAGGATCATATGGGCGCAAACGGCTATCGCCGCATCCTGCTGAAATTGTCAGGCGAAGTGCTGATGGGCGACACCGCCTTTGGCATCGACCCCGAAACCGTTGCGCGCGTCGCCGAAGAAGTGAAAGCGGCGCAGGATACCGGATTGCAGATTTGCCTCGTCATTGGCGGCGGTAACATCTTTCGCGGGATGGCGGGTGCTGCAAAAGGCATGGACCGCGCGCAGGCCGATTATATGGGTATGCTCGCGACCGTCATGAACGCGCTTGCGATGCAGAATGCGCTGGAGCAACTGGGCGTGCCGACGCGGGTCCAATCCGCCATCGAAATGGACAAGGTGTGCGAACCCGTGATCCGCCGCCGTGCCGAACGGCATCTGGAAAAGGGGCGGATCGTTATCTTCGCCGCTGGCGTAGGCGCACCATATTTCACAACGGACTCCGGCGCTGCCTTGCGCGCCGCCGAAATGAAGTGCGATGCCTTGTTCAAGGGCACGTCAGTCGACGGTGTCTATGATGCCGATCCTAAGAAGGTACCGACTGCAACGCGTTATGAAACATTGTCATACGACCGGGTCCTCTCGGACAATCTGAAGGTCATGGACGCGAGCGCCGTGGCATTGTGCCGCGACAATAATATCCCCATCGTAGTTTTCTCGATCCGCGAACGGGGCAATATCTTGAAGGTGCTCGACGGAAGCGGCATCTCGACTGTAGTAACCAGCGAAGGGAATTGAACCATGCCGCAATATGACAAGGCCGATGTCGAGCGCCGCATGAAAGGTGCAGTGGACTCATTCAAAAGCGATCTTTCGGGGCTGCGTACGGGCCGGGCCAATGTGACGTTGCTCGATCCGGTCGTGGTCGAAGTTTACGGGTCGAACATGCCGCTCAACCAGGTTGCAACGGTTAGTGCGCCGGAGCCGCGGATGTTATCGGTGCAGGTGTGGGACCGTTCGAATGTGACGCCCGTCGAAAAAGCCATCCGTTCTGCTGGGCTGGGTCTTAACCCGATTACTGACGGCCAGATGCTTCGTCTGCCGATCCCCGACCTAACCGAGGAACGCCGCAAGGAACTCGCAAAGCTCGCCGGGCAATATGCGGAAAAGGCCAAAATCGCCATCCGCAACGTGCGCCGCGACGCCAATGATGGGCTGAAAACCGACGAGAATAAAAAGGAAATCAGCGAGGATGACCGCAAACGGCTCGAAACCGAAGTGCAGAAAATGACCGACGAGATGATCAAGGCGGTCGATGACGCGGCGGCGCACAAGGAAAAGGAAATCCTGAGCCAGTGAGCGCGGCTGCGGCCCCGATTGCTGCTCGAATCGAGGCAGGAACCGGCAAGATGCCGCGCCATGTCGCCATCATCATGGACGGCAATGGCCGTTGGGCGAAGAAGCGCATGCTACCGCGCGCAATGGGGCATAAAAAGGGAGTCGAGGCTGTGCGGAATATCGTACGTGCAGCGGGCGAATTGGGGTTGGAGGCGCTTTCGCTATATGCCTTTTCCAGCGAGAACTGGAAGCGACCCGAGGACGAGATTAGCGACCTGATGGGGCTGATGCGTTCGTTTATCAAATCCGACATTGACGAATTCACGGCAAACGACGTCCGCTTGAAAATTATTGGTAATTACAAAGCGCTCGCGCCCGATATTGTCGAAATGCTGGAGGACGCGCTCGCCCGCACCGCGCATAACACACGCACATCATTGGCGGTGGCGCTGAACTACGGGTCACAAGACGAACTGGTCCGCGCTGCACGAGCTGCATCATCAAGTGGCGAGATCACGGTCGAAACAATCGAGGCTCATCTCGACACCGCCGACATGCCGCCGTTGGACCTTGTCATCCGCACATCGGGCGAACAGCGGCTGTCCAATTTCATGCTCTGGCAAGCGGCTTATGCCGAATTCTGGTTCACCGAAACGCTCTGGCCCGATTTTTCCAAGGACGAACTGGCGCGCGCTCTGAATGAATTCGCAAGGCGTGAACGCCGTTATGGTGGTCGATGAACGAGCAAGCAGCGCCGCCGCTTAAGCCAAGGTCAGATTTGGGTATCCGAACGCTTTCCGGCGTGATCATGATGAGCGTTGCGATCGTAGCCATCTGGCTGGGCGGATACGCCTTCATGGGTTTGGTAATCTTGGTCGGTCTTGGCGTGCTCTGGGAGTTTTCGAAGCTCGTCTTGGGTTTTACCCCTAATCCCGTCGCGCGGGCCATATGGCTCCTTGGCGGTGTGTTCTATGTAGGCCTTGCCTGTTTTACCCTGATAATGTTTGGCGCGCCATTTTTTGGCATGACGCCGGCAATACTACTGATCGCGGGGGTGATCGGCACCGATGTCGGCGCATATTTCGCAGGCCGCACTATCGGCGGCCCTAAGATCGCGCCCAAAATTAGTCCTTCCAAAACATGGTCAGGCCTTTTCGGCGGGATGATCGGCGCAGGGTTATTGATGATTGCAATCCAAGCTCTGATCTATTGGGGTCGGATAGACCCGCGCGACCACAGCGACATTTATCTGGCTTATGGCTGGCAGAAACTTGCATTGACGGGCGTGGCTCTCGCAGCAGTAGCGCAGGCAGGTGACTTTTTCGAAAGCTGGATGAAGCGCCGCGCAGGTGTCAAGGATTCAGGACGACTCATTCCCGGGCATGGGGGGCTTTTCGACCGGACCGACGGATTGATAGCGGTCGCCTTTGTCGCTGGCCTGATTATTGTTGCACAAATCATATTTGGCAGGTGATGCATTGACGCGTTCGATTTCGATTTTTGGCGCAACAGGGTCCGTGGGCCTTTCAACGCTCGACCTAGTGCGCCAGCATCGTGACGCCTATCGTGTTGTAGCTTTAACCGCCAATGGCAATGCCACGGCGTTAGCGGAGCTTGCACGCGAATTTGACGCTGACCTTGCCGTTGTAGCAGAAGAAGAATCCTATCAGGCGTTGAAGGAAGCCTTGGCTGGAACACGGACCGAGGTCTCAGCAGGCGCCGATGCATTGGTTGAGGCCGCCAAACGTGACGTCGACTGGACGATGGCAGCCATCGTCGGTTGCGCTGGTCTTCCGCCGACGATGGCTGCGATTGAGCAGGGCAAAACAGTTGCGCTCGCCAACAAAGAGGCGCTGGTTTCTGCTGGCGACCTGATGATGGCTGCGGTCGAGCGGTCGGGTGCAACCCTGCTACCTGTCGACAGCGAGCATAATGCAATTTTCCAGTGTCTTCACGGCGCTAAACTCGAACAGGTGCGTAAAATTACGCTTACCGCTAGCGGCGGGCCGTTCCGTGAGTTCTCCCTCGAACAAATGCGCGCCGTCACGCCAGCCCAAGCGGTTGCGCACCCCAATTGGGACATGGGCGCAAAAATCAGTGTCGATTCGGCGACGATGATGAACAAGGGTCTCGAACTTATCGAGGCCTATCATCTGTTTCCAGTTGGCCTCGATCGGCTCGATATCCTCGTCCATCCGCAATCGGTGATCCATTCGATGGTCGAATATGTCGATTGCTCCACGCTGGCGCAGTTGGGTTCGCCCGATATGCGTATTCCTATAGCTAGCGCGCTGGCGTGGCCGGAACGTATCGCCACGAGTTGCAAGCCTCTCGACCTTGCAACGATTGGTCAGCTTACCTTCGAGCAGCCAGATCCAGTCCGTTTCCCCGCGCTGCGTCTTGCCCGCGCCGCAGTTAATGAAGGTGGCGCCAAGCCGGCAATTCTCAACGCAGCCAATGAAGTCGCGGTTGCGGCATTCCTCAAAGGGCAAATCGGCTTCCTAGACATCGCCGCACTGGTGGAAACCACTTTGACCGGATATGTAACAAATATGCCGGTCAATCTCGAAGATTTGTTCAGCATTGATGCAGCCGCGCGCAGCTACGCGTCGGCGCAAATACAGAAGGTCGCACATGCCAGTTGAATCACCGCATTTCCTCATAACCATATCTGCGTTCCTCGCGCTTATCGGCACGCTCGTCGTGGTGCACGAACTTGGCCATTATTTCGTCGGACGCTGGTTCGGCGTGAAGGCGGAGAAATTCTCAATTGGTTTCGGACCTCAGATATTCGGGCGTGTCGACAAGCGCGGAACGCTCTGGCGCATCGGCGCGCTGCCCTTGGGCGGCTTTGTGCAATTTGCCGGCGACATGAATCCCGCCAGCCAGGCCGACGAGACATGGAAAGCGTTGCCCGAGGCAGAGCGCAACCAGACATTCCAGTCGAAGACATTATGGCAGCGAGCACTGATTGTGTTCGCGGGGCCTGCAGTGAATTTCATCCTCGCAATCCTTATTGCGATGGGTTTCCTACTCGCGTTCGGCAAATCGGTCACGCCGCCGGTCCTTGACGTCGTGCAACCGGATAGCCCAGCCGCCGTCGCTGGCCTTCAAACGGGTGACCGTATTCTCAGCTTCAATGGCCGTTCAATCGAAACATTCGACGAAATGGCGAACGAGATCGTCATGATACCGGGCGAGAAAGTCGTGATCGAAGTCGAGCGCGATGGCGCAAAGCTGGTTAAGGAAACGACGGTTGCGACGGTTGAAGAAGTCGACCGCTTCGGCAATAAATACCGCATTGGCCGTATCGGCGTTGGCGCGAACAAGTTGGAAATCCGCGAGGTTGGATTGCTGGAAGCGCCTGGGGCTGCTGTGGTTCAGACTGGCAATGTCCTTCGCCAGCAAATGATCGGTCTCGGCCAGATTATTTCAGGCCGCCGTCCGCTCTCCGAACTCGGAGGGCCGCTCAAAATCGCCAAGGTTTCGGGTGAGGCGATGAGCATGGGGATACTGACCTTCATCAGCCTTGCCGCGCTCATCTCGATTAACTTGGGGTTCATCAACCTGCTGCCAATTCCGATGCTCGATGGAGGTCATCTCTTGCTCTACGCAATCGAGGCCGTGCGCAGGCGCCCGGCCACACCGCAGGTGCAGGAATGGGCTTTCCGGGGCGGGTTTGCGATGCTGGTGGGGTTCATGATCATGGTAACATTCAACGACCTTGCTTCATTCGGCCTCTTCGGTAGTGGATAAAGCCCAATGCGGGCTTGATTGCGGACGCTGCTTGGGGCAGGGACGCACAATTCTTTTGGGCGAGAGCCATATCTTCGGTGGGGGCCGAACATCGGATCGGATGACAATGAACTTCAAGACCTTTGGCATATATTTGATGGGTTCAACCGCCTTGGCCGGGATTGGCGCAGCATCGCCAGCGTTTGCACAAGTGACGCCTCCGCCAGCCGCACCGACTGTGCCAGCCGCCGCCGCTCCACAGGCCGATCAAATCCAGTCGATTACGGTGGTCGGCACGCAGCGGCTCGAAGCCGACACTGTGCGTTCCTATATTCGCCTTCGTACCGGCCAGAACTGGTCGCAGGTCGCCGCTGACCAGGCGTTGAAAGACCTTTACGCCACTGAATTGTTCGCCGACGTCGCAATCCGCAATAATTCGGGCGCGGTGGTTATCGAGGTTCGCGAAAACCCAGTCGTCAACCGCATCATCCTTGAAGGCAACAAGCGACTGAAGAACGACAAAATCGAGCCTGAAATCAAACTGGCACCGCGCCAGATATATTCGCGTTCCAAAGTCCGCGCCGACGTTGCCCGTATTGTTGAACTATATAAACGCCAGGGCCGCTTTGCTGCGACTATCGAGCCAAAGCTGGTCCAACTCGATCAGAATCGCGTCGATATTGTCTTTGAAATTACCGAAGGGCCAAAATCGAAGGTCCAGCAGATCAACATCATCGGCAACGAGAAGTTCGGTGATGGCCAGCTGCGCGGCGAAATGGTGACGAAGCAAGCGCGATTCTACCGCTTCTTTAGCTCCGGCACCAGCTATGACCCAGACCGTCTGGCTTTCGACCAGCAAAAGCTACGCCAGTTCTACCTTACACAAGGTTATGCGGATTTCCGTGTTGTCTCGGCTGTCGCCGAACTCACGCCGGACAAGCAAGACTTTATCATTACGTATGTGGTGGAAGAAGGCGAACGTTATAAATTCGGCGATGTGAAGGTCGAAAGCCAGATCCGCGACTTCGATTCGGAAAAGCTGACCGCGACGCTTCGGATGAAAAAAGACGATTGGTATGATGCGAAGCTGGTTGAGGATACAGTCGAAAGCCTGTCCGAAACCGCTGGTCTGTTCGGTTATGCCTTTGCCGACGTCAGCCCTGACTTCAACCGCGACAAAGAAACGCTCACCATGGGCATTACTTTCCAGGTGGCAGAAAGCCAGCGTGTTTTTGTCGAGCGCATCGACATAAACGGCAATACGCTGACTCAGGACAAGGTCGTCCGCCGCGAATTCCGCCTGAACGAAGGCGATGCGTTCAATAGCATCCAGGTCAAGCGCACCGCCGAGCGGATCAAGTCGCTCGGCTATTTCCAGGAAGATCTGGAAGTTGAGCAGGCACAGGGTAGCGCCCCCGACCGTATCGTGCTGACCACTAACGTCGAAGAAAAAGCCACGGGCGAATTGTCTCTGTCGGCTGGGTTCTCGTCGATCGAGAATTTCATCTTCCAGGGCTCGATCAAGCAACGCAATTTCCGCGGTTTGGGTCAGGAATTACGGACCAATATTTCCTACTCCTCTTATTCGAAATCGGCGGAAATCGGTTTTACCGAACCCTATCTGTTCGACCGCTCAATTGCGGTTTCAGCCGATATCTTCCGGCGCGATCTGAACAGCTTCAACTTCTTCAACAATCAGCGCAACACCACCTATCAGCAAGCGACGACAGGCTTTCAGTTGCGCACTGGCGTTCCGATAAATGAATTCATCTATTTTCAGGCCCGTTATGGATTAAGCCAGGATGATATTTCACTAGACCGGAACAGCTTCTTTACAGATCCCGATGGTACTGGTCCGCTTCCGGCAACCTGTGACCCAATTTTAGCCGGTCGTTTCCTTTGCGATGCCATTGGTAACCGCTTGACCTCGTCGATTGGCTACACACTGCTTTATGATGACCGTGACAACCGCGTCCGTCCGACGCGGGGGCAAAGCGCCGGGATTTCTCAGGATTTCGCCGGTTTGGGCGGCAGTGTTAAATATATCAAGACACGCATAAACGCGGACAAATATTGGAAACCGTTTGGCAATTTCGTGGTCGGTCTATCGATCGAAGGTGGCTATATCCATCCGCTCGAAGATCGCGGTTCGGCGGCGTTGGGCATTGATGACGTCCGCCTGACCGACCGTTTCTACCTTGGCGAGCCGCAGATGCGTGGCTTTGACATTCGCGGCGTTGGCCCGCGCGTGCAGCGCGTGTTCTTCACTGGCGAAGTCGTCAACGGTGTTGCCGTCAATACCCCGCAACTTGGCCGGAACGAAATCCAGGACGACGCTATCGGCGGCCGGTTCTACTACCTCGGTCGTGCCGAACTGCAGATCCCGTTGGGCAGCGGCGCGAAGGAACTCGGGCTTCGCCCGTCCATCTTTGTCGATGTTGGTTCGGTATTCGATGTGACCCGTCCGCTCCTGCAAACCGTGCAACAGCGCGAGACGCTGGCTACTGGCGCGCAGGGTAATCCACTTTATTACTTCGTCGATAGTGCCGGTGCAATCCAGACATCGACCACCGCGATCAACGCCGATGGTTCGTCGCGTGTACCCGCGCTTCGCTTCGAGGAACGTTTCTTTGGTGACACGTGGAAGCCTCGCCTTTCGGTCGGTTTTGGCGTCAACTGGAACTCGCCATTCGGTCCGTTCAGGATTGATATCGCCAAGGCTCTGTTAAAAGAGCCGGGCGACGATACCAAATTGTTTACATTCAACGTAGGAACGCAATTCTAATGAAAATTCGTAAAACAGCCGCTTTGGCCGCTCTTTTGTCGGCATCGGCCATTGCCGTGCCCGCCACCGCGCAGGTTGCAGGAATCGCTACAGCCGATACCGCCGTTGCAATCGCCCGTTCGAAGGCATTGGGTACCGCTTACCAACAGATCGGTACGCAATACGCTTCTTTTGCTCAGCAGATGCAGACCAAGCGCACAGAGATTAACAACCTCAATGCGCAGCTTGATACCAATAAGGACAAGAACCTCGATCAGGCCGAAGTCGACGCAGCGGTAAAGGCGAAGAACCCGTTACTGGCCCAGATCGATGCTAAGCAGAAAGAAATCAATGGGCTGCAAGACCCGATCGTCCGTGCACAGCTCTACTCGGTAGAGCAGATCGCGGTCAAATATGAGGCCGCCCAGCAGGCAGTGATTACCGCAAAAAAGATCAATGTCATTCTGACGCCGGAAGCGTTTGTTTGGGCACCTGATGCAGTCGACGTGACCGCTGCTATTACCGCCGAGTTGGACAAGGCTGTACCTTCCGTGCCGATCTCCCCGCCCGCTGACTGGCGTCCGTCGCGTCAGGGAGCTGCGCTGTATCAAGCGATCCAGCAGCTGTTCAATGCTGCCGCGCAACAGCAGGCTGCGCAAGCTGCCGCCACGCAGTCGCCACAGCCCGGCCAGCCCGCGCCTGCCGCACCGCGTCCGGCAACGCAGCAGCCTGACAGCCGTTAATTCGATGTCGGGGGGCGACTTCGCAAATTACGACGTTCGCCGGGTGATGGCGGTGCTGCCGCATCGCTACCCCATGCTGCTGGTGGACCGCGTTGAAGAGCTTGTCGTCGACGAGCGGATCCGCGCGGTCAAAGCGGTGACGATTAACGAGGGCTTTTTTCAGGGGCATTTCCCCGGAAGGCCGATCATGCCCGGCGTGATGATCGTCGAAGCATTGGCGCAGGCCGCTGGCGTGCTCGCAATGGAAAGCTTCGGACTTATCGGTTCGGGCAAGCTCGTCTATTTCATGTCGATCGACAACGCAAAGTTCCGCGCGCCCGTCGAACCGGGTTGTCTGCTTCATCTTGAAGTTGATTTCGTCCAGAAACGCCCGCGTGTTTGCAAATTCGCTGGGCGAGCGATGATGGGTGATCAGGTTGCGACCGAGGCTGAGTTCATGGCGATGATCGCTGACCCGCCCGCCTGATTGCTTCTTGCCTTCGACAAAAACCCCCGCTAATGGCGGCGCTTCCAAATTATAGGGCTGCCGGTCGGAAACCGGTGGCTGAACGAAGGAATTACTCATGAAAGCCGATATTCACCCCGATTATCACATGATCAAGGTGCAGATGACCGACGGGACCATCTTCGAAACGCGCTCCACTTGGGGCAAGGAAGGCGACACGCTGGCGCTCGACATCGACCCTACTTCGCACCCGGCATGGACCGGTGGCCGCGGCTCGATGCTTGATACCGGTGGACGCGTTGCACAGTTCAACAAGCGTTTCGGTGGGCTCAGCCTCAAGAAGTAAAATCGCTTGCGGGTTCGCCTGCAATTTTGACTTTATATAAACAGTTTGCTCGGCAGGGGTTGCAACCTTTGCCGACTTTCTGTGTTATGTGACCAATGGAATTAGTATTACCTTTTCTGCCCGTAGCGCAGAAACCGGACTGGTGCACCGCGCGGATAAATCTGACATATTTTTGTCGGCATGGGCGGTTGCCCGATCTCGAAAATCCTGAGAGTTTTACCGAATTGGTTCAGTTGCGTAAAATGCGTGACCGCGATGCCAGGCTGCCGATCCTCGCTGACAAAGTAGCCGTTAAAAAGGTCGTTGCCGACCGTATCGGCAGTGAATGGGTTATCCCGACGCTGTGGCATGGTGAAGAATTACCGCCCAAGCCCGAATGGCCGTTGCCGTTCGTGCTGAAAGCCCGGCATGGCTGTAACCAATCCGCTTTTGTGCATACCGAGCCGGCCAATTGGGACCGCATCCGGCGCAAGGCTGCGCGATGGCTGTCAAAGGAATATGGCTTCTGGCTGGACGAGTGGTTATACTCGCAAATACCGCGCGGGCTTATCGCCGAACCTTTTGTTGGCAATGGGCGAACATTGCCGGTTGACTATAAATTCTACGTTTTTGGGGGGCGCGTGGAGTTTGTTCAGTTGCATCTCGACCGGGGAGGCCGCCACCGCTGGATGTTATTTGATCGTAAATGGCAGCGCGTTTCGTCGCCGACGGCAGACCCCGACATGGTGCCACCAGCCAATTTGACCAAAATGATCGAAGCCGCCGAAGATCTGGGGCGGACATTCGATTTCGTCCGTGTTGATTTGTACGAGGTAGATTCAAAGCCCTTGTTCGGCGAAATGACATTTTATCCCGGCTCAGGGCTCGATCGATTCGATCCCGTTTCGCTCGACCGAGTCATTGGAGCGTATTGGACTCGTGCGAAAGACACACATTTGCTCGAACAAAGCTTGACCTTTTTGCACGCTTCCCCCTAAGGAGCGCGCCTTGCCATTGTCTGGCATATTGCGGCGATCGTAGTTCAATTGGTTAGAGCGTCGGCTTGTGATGCCGGATGTTGCGGGTTCAAGTCCCGTCGGTCGCCCCACTTTTTGCCGATATTATAGAGTGACAACTGAGCAGCGTAATATTATTACGCGGTCTCGTAATTTGATTCCGTCGCTCTGCTGGAGACGTTGCATGCCCGCAATCTGGGACCTGCCCGATTTTGATGCACATGAAGCCGTGCATGTATTTGAGGACCGTAAAAGCGGTCTGAAAGCGGTCATTGCGGTGCATTCGACCCATCGCGGGCCTGCGGCGGGTGGTACGCGCTTTTGGCATTATGCGGATAGTCAGGCGGCGATAACTGACGCCCTGCGTTTGTCGCGCGGGATGAGCTATAAAAATGCCATGGCGGATTTGCCGGCAGGCGGCGGCAAAGCTGTAATATTGGCGGATCCAGCGCGTGCAAAGCCGCAAGACATGCTCGATGCGTTCGCACGCGCGGTCGATTCGTTGGGTGGCAAATATATCACTGCGCAGGATGTCGGCATGTCGGAGGCGGACATGGTGTCGCTATCCAAGGTCACGCCGCATGTTGCAGGTCTACCCGGTTCGGGCGGAGATCCGGGGCCATATACCGCGCGCGGCGTTTTTCTGGGCGTACAGGCAGCGGCCAAACATGCACTTGGTATTGTTGACATGAAAGGCGTTCATGTGGCGATCCAAGGCGTCGGCAGCGTCGGCGGCGGATTGGCGCGTTATCTGGCGGCGCAGGGCGCGAAACTGACGCTTGCCGATGTCGATTCAAGGCGCGCAGCACAGCTTGCCGAAGAATTGGGCGGCGTGTCGGTGGCGCCCGATGCAATCATGGATATCGAAGCAGATATCTTTAGCCCATGCGCTTTGGGTGCTATCCTGACCGCATCGTCAGTAGCCGGGTTAAAAGTCAAGGCAGTTGCCGGCGGCGCGAATAACCAGCTCGCAACAGGTCCAGAGGGACAAATGCTTGCAGATCGGGGTATATTATACGCCCCTGATTACGTCATCAACGCAGGCGGCATCATCAATGTTTTGCGCCACATCGACAATGCTGGAGACGACGAAATCAATCGTCGTATCGATGCCATTCCTGGTCGGCTGGCCGCCATATGGGCGGAAAGCGATTCGAGTGGTATGACACCGGCGCAAGTTGCCGACAATATGGCACAAAAGCTTATAGGTCGCTGATCCCAAATTCGTTGGCGTGAGCCGCAGGTGGTGCTAGAGGCTGCGTCAAATCATGCACCGTTTCGCCAATCCTGCCCGTTTTCTGCGACTTGCAAAACCGCTAACCCCTGCTTTATTCTGGCCGGGGCTGGTTCTTGCGCTCGGCGCTTGTCTTTGGGGGCTGTTTGCAACGCCAACTGAGCGATTGATGGGCGACACCGTCAAGATTATTTTCGTCCATGTACCAAGCGCATGGCTTGGCATGGGTGGATGGATGGGGATTGCCATTGCCAGCATCGTCCAATTGGTCTGGCGGCACCCACTCGCGGGGATAGCGGCACGCGCGATTGCGGTGCCAGGTGCGACTTTTGCCGCGATTTGTCTTCTCACCGGTTCGATTTGGGGGCGCCCGACTTGGGGAACCTGGTGGGTGTGGGACGGGCGGCTGACCTCAATGCTTGTCCTATTTTTCCTTTATCTCGGTTATATCGCACTATCAAATGCGAGTAGTGAAAAGGGTGATACAAGCCGCGTTGCTGCCGTTTTCGGCGTGATCGGCGCGGTTAACATTCCGATCATCAATCGCTCGGTCGTCTGGTGGGAAAGCCAGCACCAGAAAGCGAGCATTACGCTTGGCGGCTCGTCGATCGACGATGCGTATCTCATACCCCTGTTCGTTGCGGTGGCCGGGTTCAGTTTGTTGTTTGGAGCGATCGTACTGATGCGGATGCGTGCCGCGCTTGCCGAAATGCGTATCGAGGCGCGGATGCGTCGGATGGCGGAGGACTAATGCCGCATTTGCCGTTCATCATTGCCGCCTTTTCCGTGACCGGACTGGGCATGGCCTGGCTAGCGATATCGAGCTATCTCGGGATGCGCCGCTCGGAAGCACTGGCCGACGATTTGAGGCAGCAGCCGTGAAACCCAAGCACCAAAGGCTTATTCTCGCGCTAATTGCGCTGACCGCGCTGATTGGCGCTGGTTTCATCGCCGCTGCCGCACTACGCGACGAGGCGTCCTATTTTTATACACCCACCACACTCGCCAAGGCGAATGTCACCCCGGACAAGGCAGTCCGTCTTGGCGGTATGGTGCAAAAAGGATCCATTGTACGAGCCGCCGACGGTGTATCGATAACATTCACGGTGCAGGACGGAGAAGGCAGCCAGAAGGTTGTCTATCGCGGCATCACCCCTGACCTGTTCGTCGAAGGCTCCGGGGTGGTTGCCGATGGCCGTCTGCGCGCCGACCGAGTGTTTGTCGCCGACAGCCTGCTGGCAAAGCATGACGAAAATTATGTTCCCAGGGAATTGGCCGATATCGACATGAACGCCGCAAAGCATAGCAAGGATACGTTAATCCAATGATGGCCGAAGCAGGTCTAGCCGCCTTGTGGCTCGCCGCTGCGATGGCGTTGCTCCAACTCGCGGGCGGGTTGTCGCTGATCGGGGACGGCAAGCTGGCCAACCTCATTCGCCCTGCCGCTATTGTTCAGGGCGCTTTGTGCGTATTCTCGTTTGGAGCATTGATGTGGCTGTTCTGGATTACCGACTTGTCGGTGCTGCTGGTGGCAAGCAACAGCCATATCGATAAGCCTGCGATTTTCAAGCTCGCGGGCACATGGGGCAATCATGAAGGTTCGATGCTGCTTTGGGTGACGGTGATGGCGCTGTCGGGTGCAGCGATTGCGCTGCTGGAAAAGCGCATCGACGCCAAAACGCTCGGGGCTACGCTGGGTGTACAGGCCGTCGTTTCGCTAGGTTTCTTCGCGTTCCTGCTGTTTTCTTCAAATCCGTTCGAGCGGCTGGTCCCCGCACCAGTACAAGGGGCAGGGCTAAACCCGTTATTGCAAGATGTCGGATTGGCCTTTCATCCGCCGACGCTTTACATCGGCTATGTCGGATTGTCTGTTGCCTTCTCGTTTGCCGTCGGCGCGCTGCTGACGCGCCAGGTTGGTCCTGCATTTGCAAGAGCGATGCGGCCATGGGTGCTCGGCGCATGGATATTCCTGACTTTGGGCATCACGGCGGGCAGTTATTGGGCCTATTACGAACTTGGCTGGGGCGGCTGGTGGTTCTGGGACCCGGTGGAAAATGCCTCCCTAATGCCGTGGCTTGCCGCAACCGCGTTACTCCATTCGGTTAGCGTACTCGCCACCCGCAATGCATTGCGCGCATGGACGATAATGCTCGCGCTGGTGGCGTTTGCGATGTCGATGGCGGGTACTTTCCTCGTCCGTTCGGGCATCCTCACCAGCGTGCACAGCTTTGCGGTGGACCCGGAACGAGGCGCGTTTATCCTGACGCTGATGCTAGTCTATACTGGCGCGGCATTCGTGCTGTTCGCGCTGCGCATTGGCACTGTTCGGCAAGGCGAGCCTTTCCAGCTGGTCAGCCGCGAAGGCGCAATCGTCGCCAACAATATATTCCTCAGCGTCATACTTGGCATCGTGCTGATCGGCACGCTTTACCCGCTGGCTGCCGAAGCCATGGGAGACAAGATTTCGGTTGGACCGCCCTATTTTAACAAGGCGGCCGCGCCAATTGGCCTCTTGTTAATGCTGGCTCTGCTGATTGGCCCGATGCTTCGCTGGCGGCGCGACGAGATCGCGCGGTATAAATATTGGCTGGTCGGGTTTTTGGCGATCATCTTGTGGACAGGCGTGGTGTTGTGGCGACTAGCACCCGGTGTCGGCTTATTCCCGATACTGGGCATTGCTTTGTCGCTCGCTTTGGCAGTCGCTGCTTTCGCGCCGCTTAAGGGTCGCAAATTGATGCGCACGCCATTGCCGGTATTCGGTATGGTCATCGCGCATTTCGGATTGGCCGTTAGCGTCTTCGGTATGGCGTCCGAATCGGGCTTTTCGAGCGAGACGCTTACCGCGCTGTCGCCCGGGCAAAATGCGAAAGTCGCGGGCTGGGACGTAAAGCTGGACGATGTGAATCCGGTCATCGGTGACAACTGGGTCGGTATCGAAGGCGAAATGCTCGCAAAACGGGGCGGCAAAACCTTTGTCGTACGCCCACAGTCGCGGCAGTTTTTTCAGCCCGAGCAGCAAACGAGCGAGGCAGCGTTGCTTACTCGCTGGAACGGGCAACTTTATGCGGTCATCGCGCAACCCGACGAACGAACCGGCAAATGGCAGGTTCGTCTATGGTGGAAGCCGTTTGTGACTTTTATCTGGTATGGCGGTGCGTTGGTGGCGCTTGGTGGCCTGATTGCGCTTTTGGGGCGCATGCTGCGTCGTCCCAGAAAACCCGCTAAAAACAAGTGGGCAACAGAATGAATCGCACCTGGCTTCTCTGGTTACCGCTTTCCATCGTCGCTTTCATCGGTGGCCTGTCGATTTACGGATTGGTGGTACCGAAGGACGATCAAATCCGTTCGGCAATGGTCGGGAAGAAACTGCCCCAGTTCGTACTCCTACCTGCGACGCAAGGCGTACCGGGCCTTGCCAGCGGGGACATGGCTGACGGCAAACCCCGTCTGCTCAACATTTTTGCGAGTTGGTGCATCCCGTGCAAGGCAGAGGCGCCGCAACTGGAGGCGCTGAAAACGGCAGGCGCTGAAATCGATGCAATCGCCGTTCGCGATAGTCCAGAGGACGTCGCTGCCTTCTTGTCCGAATTTGGTAACCCGTTCCGGCGGATTGGTTCGGACAGCGAGATGGCCGTGCAGCTGAAGCTCGGGTCGTCGGGCGTTCCCGAAACTTATGTGATCGGCGGTGACGGGACGATAACTTACCAGCATATCGGCGATATTCGACCTGAGCATGTGCCAATGCTGCTCGAGAAACTGCGGGAGGCGAAATGAGATTTGCGTTTCTTCCCGTGCTCATTTTTGTGGCTGCACCATTGTTAGCCCAAGGGACGGGCCCAATACCCGAGCTAGCCAACCAGCAACTCGCTGACCCGGAGCAGGAGGCTGCCGCCACCCGGTTGATGCACGGCCTTCGTTGTATCCAGTGTCAGGGGCAGTCGATTGCCGATAGCGATGCACCCATGGCCGCAACGATGCGTGCGGAGGTGCGTCAGCAAATAGCCGATGGGCAAGAGCCGGAAACGATTAGGCAATGGATGATCGGCCGATATGGGGAATGGGTCAGTTTTGAGCCTGAAATGAAGGGCGCTGGCTTGGTGCTTTGGGCGGCGCCGCTATTGATGTTGCTGGCGGCACTCTGGTTCGCGCGTGGAATGTTCAGGAGGCGAACATGAACGGTTGGGTAGCACTTGGGTTATTGGCGGCTGTAAGCCTTTCAGCACTCGTTCTGATAGGCCGGTTGCAAAAGGGGTATTGGCAGATCGCGGCCGCTGCCGTCCTGCTTGGTATGACTGGCTATGCGCTACAGGGGCGTTCGTCGGTCCAATCGGCACCCGCAAAATCGCTTGCGGCAAAAGAAGATGCTGCGGTGCAGCTTGTCGAAATGCGTGCCGATATGGACCAAAGCTTTGGCGGTGCAAAACGCTGGCTGGTGACTGCCGATGCCTTTGCCAAGCAGGGCGACTATAAATTGTCGGCAAGTTACATTCAGGCCGGTCTGAAACAGAACCCGAACGATCCCGATCTTTGGTCGGCGCTCGGCTTGCAATTGATGCTCGCCAGCAACGGCAAAATGTCGTTGCCTGCTCAACTGGCGTTCGACAAGGCACGTGCAATCCGGCCCAATTATCCCGCTCCTTATTATTTCGCCGGCCTGTCGCGGTTGTTCGCTGGCAACATCGACAGCGCGATATTGCTCTGGGAAAAAACATTATCACTCGCAACGCCCAATGCGAAATGGAGACCAAGGCTTGAGTCGCAACTGGCTGGCGCTAAGGCTTTACAAGCGCAAGTCGAGGCAAGCGCCTCAACGCCGAGAGCAAATAATTGATAAATATCCTTATTTCGACACTCTCACGACCGCTATTGCTTTGTTGTGTAGCAAATAGCAGCATGGTATCGCCCGCCGCCCGCATGACTGAAACACATGGCGGGGCAGGTTGGAAACCGAGGGGTTGAATGGTCGCATCGCAAGCAGATGATTTCGGGCACAACCCGGATCAGGACGGCCACAGCCATAGCCATGCTCCGCAGGGGTCGATGGCTAAACTGGCGGTCGGCGCAATCGGCGTCGTATTTGGCGATATCGGTACAAGCCCGATCTACGCATTCCGTGAAACTTTCGCAGGCCACCATCCGATTAATCCCGATCCCGTTCATATAACGGGTGTGCTCAGCCTTGTGTTCTGGTCGATGATGATCGTCGTCACCTTCAAATATGCAATGACGATAATGAAGGCAGACAACAAGGGCGAGGGCGGGAGCCTGGCGTTACTCGCCCTTATCAATCGGCAAACAGCCGGTGCCACTTGGACCGCACCGATCATCATGCTCGGGGTGTTCGCAACTGCCTTATTCTATGGCGATTCTATGATTACGCCTGCAATGTCCGTGTTGTCGGCGACCGAGGGTCTGAGTTACGTCCACCCCGGCTTCAAGGCGTGGATATTGCCCATAGCTATAGGAATTCTCATCGGCCTGTTTGCCATCCAGTCGCGCGGCACCGCGAAAGTAGGTGCGCTTTTCGGGCCTATCATGCTCGTCTATTTTGCGACATTGGCGGCTTTGGGTTTCATCCATCTTGTTAAGATGCCGGAGATTATTCTCGCAACGCTCAACCCGTGGAATGCGATCAATTTCTTCATTGTCGACGGTTTTCGCGCGTTTATCGCCATGGGTTCGGTGGTGCTCGCCGTAACCGGGGCTGAAGCGCTATATGCCGATATGGGGCATTTCGGGCGCCGCCCGATTGTCCGCGGCTGGATAATATTCGTCCTTCCCTGCTTGATGATTAACTACATGGGACAGGGCGCGATGATCCTGTCGATGGATGCAGTGACCGCTGCTCAGACCATCAAGGATCCATTCTTTCTGATGATCCCCGACATCGTTCGCCTTCCAGTGGTCATCATCGCCTTGTTCGCAACTATAATTGCCAGCCAAGCCGTGATTTCGGGTGCGTTCTCCCTGACGCAGCAGGCTATTCAATTGGGCTTTATTCCGCGCCTTGCGATCCTTCACACCAGTGAAAAAGCAGCGGGCCAGATTTACATTCCAGTAATCAACTGGGCGCTGATGATCATGGTGATCGCATTGGTATTATTTTTCCGTTCGTCGAGCAATCTTGCCGCGGCTTACGGAATTGCGGTGACTGGCGCGATGTTCATCGACACTTGCCTGCTTGCGGTGGTGCTTTTCCAGTTATGGAAATGGCCAAAATGGAAATCGTTGCCGATCCTTGCGATCTTCATCATCGTTGACATGGCGTATCTCGGCGCAAACCTGCTGAAGGTTCCTGATGGCGGGTATTTCCCGTTGTTGATCGGACTTGTTATATTCACGCTGTTGACGACCTGGTCGCGCGGCAGGGCATTGATGCGTGAGCGCATGGCAGAAAGCACAATGCCGATGGAAATTTTCATCAAGTCCGCTGCGAACAGCGCGACTCGTGTTCCTGGCACCGCAATTTTCATGGCATCAGCGGCTAGCGGTGTTCCATCGGCAATGCTGCACAATATCAAACACAACAAAATCCTCCATGAACGCGTTTTGATTCTGACCGTGCAAATCGAGGATGTCCCTTATGTTGAAGAGGCGGACCGGATAGCTTGCAAAGAGCTGGGTGAAGGTTTTTACCGCGTGAAAATGCGGTTTGGGTTTCTCGAAGAGACCGACGTACCTGCAACACTCGACAAGGTTGATCTGTGCGGGCCAAAATTCGATATGATGCAGACTAGCTTCTTTCTGTCACGCCAAACTCTTATCGCCTCGAAGATACCCGGAATGGCAATCTGGCGTGAAAAGATGTTTGCCTGGATGCTACGCAATGCCGCCAACGCGATGGAGTTTTTCAAGCTGCCCACAAATCGCGTGGTCGAACTTGGAAGTCAGGTTGAGATCTAATCGGGATCGGGCATAAATTGCTTTGACCCTAAACGCTTATTGCAACACGCGATGTTTCCAGCTAAGAACAAATACAGAACTCGGAACATATGGTGCATTAATGAATAGCTCCGAAGATACTGCGCCTTTGATGTTGCTTACCAAATTTGAGGATTTGGAGCTGGCAGATATTATTCGGGCGTCAATGGCCGGAAACGCGGAAATGTCGCTGACGCCGGTTGAATCGACCAATAGCAAGTCCTTTGAAATTGTTTATTGCGGCGTGACCTTCATCATTTCGATTACGCCGAGACCCGGAAATATTTCCGGATTGAAAGAAATATTCTGTGGCTTCGATCCGGGGCAAGTCCAAAGCGGGGTGAATATCGCTCTTGGTGCTCATGTTGCCGGTGGTGAGCGAGTTCCGGCAATCGTCCGGACATTGTTGGACGTGGCAAGAAAAGTGGGCGTTATGTGCGGCGCGGTTGCGACGGTCTGGCAACCGGCGAATACTGTTTCAGGTTTCGAATATTTCGAGGAAGCGGTGGACGGCTATCTCTCGGACGGCCCGTTTCCGGTGCTTGCAATGGTCAATTTTAAAACGCGTTCAGACGGCGTTATTACGACCAGTGGCCT
>JANLSY010000355.1:0-5308 GCA_031362665.1 Sphingomonadales bacterium | reverse complement strand
ATGGCCCGGCCGGTTTGAAAGCCATGCGAGGGCGAGCCTGCGGCAATGTTTGCTTGACCTCGGCAAATTGCTTGAGCCACTTGGTCCCGAGATATTGAATGTCACGCGCAACAACGTCTGCCTGAATGGTTTTGGGATTGCGACCGACCTTGGTGAGCTGGAAGCTGCCTTGGCCGACGGAAAAATTGCCGATGCAGCAAGTCTAATATCAGCAATCGGTGCGACTCCCTTGGTTGACCAGATGGACTTTGGAGAAGCGTTCAATGTCTGGCTCTCCAATCGCAGGCTGAAGGCGGAGCAGCGGCTGCAAATTGCGGTGGATACTGCGTTGGCAGAGGCGGCGCAGCGTGGCGATATGGATGGTCATGCGGCGCTGGCAAAAGCATGGGCGCTTCGCAATCCATCCGCATTGCGGGTGGCTGCTGCTGCGATCGCTGACACTAAGACGCGGATTGCGGTGCTACCGTTTCAGGCGCTCAACGCCAAGGAAGGCTCGGACTATTTTGCAGACGGCATTGCCGATGAGATGATCACGACGTTGGGTCAGGTGCCGCAACTGCTGGTGGCGGGCCGCACTTCGTCTTTTCATTTTCGCGATAGTGATATGACGTCGCCCGCAATTGCCGAAGCCCTGCGAGTTGCGCATCTAATCGAAGGATCGGTACAACGTCAGGGCGAGCAGGTCCGCATTTTTGTGCGTTTAATCGACGGTGTGACCGGCTTTGAAAGCTGGGGGCAGCGTTACGACGGATTGCTCGGCGACATCTTCGCGCTGCAGGGAACGGTTGCGCAGGCTGTAACGGCGGCGTTGGCTGAAAAGCTGGGTATATCGATGCAATCGCCGCTGGTGCGAGGGCTAACACACAGTAAAAAAGCCTATGATCTTTATCTGCAAGGCCGTGCGCTCAATGCAAGGCTTTGGGGCGACGGTGTTCTTACGCGTGCCGCCGAGTTGCTTGAGGAAGCAGTTACGCTTGATCCCAACTTTGCCGAAGCATGGGTATTGTTGGGCGATGTTCATCAACGCATGGGAATCTACCTCGCCGGCACCAACCAGACCGAAGCTTCAGCCAAAATGGCGGATTGCGTTCGCAAGGCGATGGCGATCAAGCCCAATTTGGGGATGGCCTATGGATTGCTTGCGCTGCACCAAATGACCCAGAATAATATTGTTGGCTGCCTTGATTTGGCGTTTAAGGGGTATGAGGTTGAACCGAACAATCCGGCAGTAGCCGCGCGGCTCGGCGGACTGTTGTTGTTTTGCGGGCTAACGCGCCAAGGTATGCGTTTTGTCAACGAAGCGGTTGATCAAGACCCGGCCGACGGCCGCAATTACATGCTTCGTTCGGCGGGGAATCTTAATCTGGGCGATATCGACGCAGCCATCGCCGACGGTCAGCGCTGCGTCGATCTGGGCTTTCCATCAATGTGGCTGGGCGTCGCGCATGCCGCCGCAGGCCATCATGATGTCGCGGTCGATGCGTATCAGCAAACCCGGCATCTCATCGCCAAGAGCATCCCTCCACCATCCGGAATGACGCCCATGTCCCCGGAGATGATCGACGCCTATTGGCTGGTCGCGGCCAAAGGTGTGTGCAGCGGAAAGTCCGAGGATCGCGAAGCCTATTGCCGCACGCTAGATTTTCTTCATGTCACGATGGTGGACAAGGAACATACGGCCATCACCCTGCCAGCGGTGCTCATGGGCCATGCCAATCTGCTCTTCAAAACCATCGGCACCCGCATCACCCTTGGCAATGTTGCGGGCCTGATGTCAATCTGGGCCGACATCGACCCGATCCGCCAGATTTGGCAGCACGAGGAGTTCATCCCCTTCGCACAACGAATCGGCATGGCGGATGCGTGGGACAAATATGGCTGGCCCGATTTGCTGCCGCCACCGAGCAATTTATAACTTTCGATAGCGGCGTACCAGGATCATTGACGCCTTTTTGACGCTTTATTGACGGCTGGGCCGGTTGCGTTTGACGCTACGGTAGCGCAGTATCCCAGCCTAGGGATCGCAGACATTTTTGACGTTTCGGATGGTCCGGGAAACCCCGGTTCTGCAGGCGGGAAAGTTGTGTCTGCGTCGTTGGAGGGCCCGGATGAGCGGAGGCATCACCACAGAACAAGCCATCGGCAAATCGGCCATGAACAAGGCGTTCTGGCGCATCTTGCCGCTCATCCTGATCGCCTATCTGTTCGCCTATATGGACCGCGTCAATGTGAGCTTTGCCGCCGCTTCGATGAACGAGGATCTGGCGTTTAGCGCGACCGTGTACGGGCTTGGCGGCGGGCTATTCTTCCTTGGTTATGCGCTGTTCGAGATTCCGTCGAACCTGATGCTGGTGCGCTATGGCGCGCGTAAGTGGATCGCGCGGATCATGATTACCTGGGGGCTGCTCTCGGCGGCGATGATGTTCGTGCAGACACCGCTGCAATTCTATGTGCTGCGTTTCCTGCTCGGGGTGGCCGAAGCCGGATTTTACCCCGGCGTAATCTTCTATTTCGCGGGCTGGTTTCCGGCGTGCCACCGGGGGCGCGCCGTGAGCCGCTTCTTCGTTGCTGCTCCGCTCGCATCGGTGGCGATGGGCGGAATGTCTGGCTGGCTTCTTGCCCTTGATGGCAACGCCGGATTGCACGGTTGGCAGTGGTTATTCCTGGTGCAGGGGCTTCCAACGGTTTTGGTCGGGTTGGTTGTGTTGCGCTATCTGCCGGATGCCCCGGCATCGGTGACATGGCTTAGCCACGCGGAAAAGGAATGGATCCATACAGAACTGGCGCGTGAACAGGCTCGGATTGGGGAACCTGTAAGTCACAATATCCTCGCCGCCTTCCGCAATCCACGCGTTCTGTTGCTCGGCCTGTTCGGCTTCCTGTTGATTGGCGTGATCACCACGGTCTTGCTCAATACGCCACTAATCCTGCAAGGCGCGACCACATTGGACGCCAAAACGATTGGCTATGTGGTTGCGCTGGGCGGCCTGCTCGGCGCCGCGTCGATCCTTTTCGGCGGCAACTATGCCGACCGGCATGGCGATCGCTGGGGCAATGCCTTCTGGTATTGCGTCGTGCTGGCCGGCGCGTTGCTGGTGATCGGCCTTGCACCATCGCCGATGCTGGTCATCATCGCCTATCTCGTGTTCGCAACGGTCTGCTTCACAATTCCCATGCTCACATCATCGGGTTGGGCCGAAGTGCTGCATGTCCGTGAACTCGCCGTCGGCGCGGCGGCGATAAACACAATCTGTCAAATCGGCGCGTTCGTCGCGCCTTATGGCTGGGGAATTGCCAAGGACGCGACCGACAGTTTTCAGCCTGCGCTGATCACATTGTCGATTGTCGCGCTGCTCATGTCGACGCTGCTCCTGCTGCTGCGCCACCAGGTGCGCGGGCAGGCGATGCGGATGACGGCGGCCTGACAGAGCAACACAGTTTTTTGGGAAGCCCCGTCAACGCGACGGGGCAGTTAAGAGGAGTAAAGACGATGAAGATGATGAAATCAGTGTTCATTGGTGCCGCGATGATGGCGGCGACGCTGGCAACTCCGGCATTGGCGCAGGAATCGAGCTACAAGCCCGGAACTGTCTGGGACGCCAGCCGTATCGATGTTCTGCCCGGCCAGTTCGAAAACTACATGGATTATCTGGCCACAACCTGGAAGAAAAATCAGGAGATGGCGAAAGCTGAGGGCATCGTGCTGGATTACCACGTTTTGGCAGTCAACAATGCCCGGCAGGGGGAGCCCGATCTCGTCCTTATCATCGAGTATAAGGATTATCAGACCACTGCACAGCAGGAGGCCTTTAGAAAAAAGGTCAACGCCATGATGGCCATGGATGAACGCAAGCAAGCGGCTGCGAGTGGCGAGCGCGTCAAGATGCGGGAGTTGATGGGCTCCACCGAATATCAGGAATTGATTCTGAAATAAGCGACCCTTCAGAATCATGGCAGGCGGCGTGCTCCCAGCGCCGCCGCCTGCCAACTTTTTTGCTCCAGCCCGCCCGGGGGAGGACGCGATGGCCAGTATCACCGATGTTGCACGCGATTTCACCGCTATGCTCCGGCAGGGTCAATTTGTTGCTGCGCGTGAGCGCTTCTGGGCCGAGGACATCAAAAGCATCGAGCCGCATGATCTGCCGGGTGGCATAGCGGCAGTAGTATCGGGCATCGACGCCGCACGCGCCAAGACGATACGCTGGTTCGGCTCGCGGCGCATCCATGACCTCAGCATCGACGGCCCGTTCGTGACGGGCAACCAGTTCGCGCTATTCCTCGACATGATGATCGCGGGCCAACCCAGCGGGGCGGACCAGCCTTTCACCGAAATCGCCATCTTCACCGTCCGCGACGGGCAAATCAGCGAAGAGAGATATTTTTATGACTGACACAATGAATCAGCTTTCCCGCCGCGTCTTTGGCGGATCGATCCTTGCTCTCGGCGCACTCGCCGCTTCCAAGGCCGCAACAGCCGCTACCGCGCTTAAACCGACGCCAACACAAATGCTTGGACCCTTCTACCCGGTTGAACGTCTTGCAGAAGAGGACGCCGATCTCACCTGGATCAAAGGCCACTCAAAGCGTGCCGAAGGCACTGTGATCCAGGTGCGGGGGCGCGTGCTCGATCGTTATGGAAATCCGGTCAGCGGTGCCCGGCTTGAAATCTGGCAGTGTAACTCGCTTGGTCGCTATGCCCATGCCAATGATGTCGCGACCGTGCCGCTCGATCCGAATTTCCAAGGCTATGCCTCCATCCGGACCAGCGCCAAGGGCGAATGGCAGATCACAACGATCAAGCCCGCAGCGTATGATTCCCCAATCGGCAGGCGAACCCCACACATCCATTTCGACGTGCAGGGAAAAAGCCACCGGCTGACTACGCAAATGTATTTTTCGGATGACGACGCTACCAATAGCAAGGACCTGCTGTATCGGGAACTTGGTGGCAGCGCGGAAAGCACCGTCGCCAGGCTGGGCGCAGCTGGGCAGTATGACTGGAATATCATCCTGATGGATGCAGGCTAATGGCGACGGCGGCATCAACGGTCCAAGTGCCGACTTCTTTCGCGCTCAGCGAGCATCGCAACCTGAGGTTCGCCACGCTGTTCCTGCTCTACTTCGCTCAAGGATTACCGTTCGGCTTGATCGACTTCGCTCTGCCAGCTTGGCTTGCCCAGAATGGAGCGTCGGCGGCGGCGATTGGCAGTGTGCTGGCGATGGTGATCCTGCCGTGGACTTTCAAGCTCGCTTACGGCCTGTTGATGGATCGCTATGCCTTCCTATCCATGGGGCGGCGGCGGCCGTG
>JANLSY010000317.1:0-6556 GCA_031362665.1 Sphingomonadales bacterium | reverse complement strand
ACCCAGCGGCTCATCGCCGCGCCGATCACGGTTTCGGAGGTCGGACGCACAACCAGCGGCTCTTCCAACTTGGAATCGGGATCTGGGATAAGCTTGCCCTTGCCGTCACCGATTAGCCGATGATGCGTGACGACCGCCATTTCCTTGGCAAAACCCTCGACATGATCGGCTTCTTTTTCAAAGAAAGAGAGCGGAATGAACAACGGGAAATAGCAATTCTCGACGCCGGCTGCCTTGATTTCGGCGTCCATCAGCTTCTGGATACGCTCCCACATGCCATAGCCCCACGGGCGAATGACCATGCAGCCGCGCACGCCAGATTCTTCGGCCAAATCGGCTTCCGAAATGACTTCCTGATACCAGCCCGCAAAATTTTGCGTACGAGTGACGCTTAAAGCATGTTTTATCAATTTTATACCCGCAAAACTTTATTGTAATTATTCGCCAGTGAGTTGGTCAATCTTTGCCTGCAATGCTGCCATCTGGCGCTTCAAATCGTCGACGCTCTCCTCTTTTTCCGACTTCTTGCCGGTCAGGTTGGAAAGGTTCGGCATCAATGCTTCACGTGCCGAACGAATGAACTCGATATTCTGCTTGGCAATGTGGCCAAAAGGTCCGGCGGTGACGGCGGCTTCGATCGCCTCTTGAACCTGTTTCTGGTTTTTCCGGAAGTTATCCATCGATGCTTCAAGAAACTGCGGTACCATGCCTTGCATCGAATTGCCGTACATTCCGATAATCTGTTTCAGAAAATTCGTTGGCAGCATCTGCTGACCGTTATTTTCTTCTTCCATGATAATCTGGGTCAACACGTTATGGGTAATGTCGTCATTCGTTTTGGCGTCGAGCACCTTGAAGTCGATTTCCTTACGCGTCAGGTCGGCTAGGAAATCGAGTGTGATATATTTGGACGATTGCGTATTGTAGAGACGCCTGTTCGCATATTTTTTGATGATGACGGGGCCGTCACCTGATTTGCCCGCGCGCGCCATGTCGTGTTCCTTTCGGGATGATTACATCCCAGTAGCACCAGATTATCATGCACTGCAACATAGATGACCAGCCTATCAAAACAGGGTGGATAACAACATGACCGATTCGCGCGGAAGACCATAAGCTTTCTAGCAAAGGGACGGTCGCAAACGAATGCGGTTGGGGAGCCAGCTGTTGTGCATCGCCCCGCGTGGCCCAAAAACGCAGATTTTGCTGTCATTCTCGCAACAGGAATTTTGAATTAATAATGGATGCCGGCTCGATATATTATTACGCAATGCCGATACAAAAAGCGATTTATATTACGATTTGACACATTTGCAGGGTTTTTACCGTGTTGCACAGCAGCAACATATAGCTGAAAATCGCAGAAAATTGCGCATTACCCTTGCGCTTATTTTGTCACTGCGCTTTATCGGTCGCTTAATTGAAGATGAATAAACTGTAGCTGGGGAGCTCCTTAATATGAAGAAGTCACGTTTGATGATTGCCGGTTCGGCAATCAGCTTTGTTCTTTTTGCGGCAACGCCGTCCTTTGCGCAGGATCAGCAGGATGATACCGCTACCGCGCAGACTGATGATGAAGAACAGGCCGAAGAAGAAAGTTCGGGCCCTATCCTCGTAACCGGTTCGCGCATTGCTCGTCCGACTCTTGAATCCTCTGTGCCGCTCACTTCGGTCACCGTTGAAGATTTAGCGAGCACCGGTCAGGTTTCGTTGGGCGACGCGCTTAACAACCTCCCGTCGCTTCGTTCAACGTTCAGTTCGGGTTCTACGTCACGGAATATTTTCTCGACCTCAGGGTTGAGTTTGCTCGACCTTCGCGGCTTGGGTACTGACCGCACGTTGGTGTTGATAAATGGTCGGCGCCACGTAACGTCTTCGCCGGGCGACAACGCGTTCGACATCAACACTATTCCTATCGATTTGGTCGATCGGATCGACGTGGTAACGGGCGGTAACTCCGCAGTTTACGGTTCGGACGCCGTTGCCGGCGTTGTGAACTTCATAATGAAGAGGGATTATGACGGCTTCAAGTTGAGCGGTCAGGCTGGCATTTCGTCGCGTGGCGACAGAGGTACGGCTTTCCTGAGCGGTATATATGGTAAGAATTTTGCCGACGGTCGCGGCAATATTTCGGTTGCTGTGGAATATACCCGTCAAAACCCGCTGCTTGCGATCCAGCGCGATGCGCTTACCGGTGCGTTTAGCGGCCGTTGCCAGTTCCAAACCACAGAACCAACAGCCGGTGAGCCTGCTGCAGGCGACGGCGTTATTGATACATCGTTCCTATGCGGCATCAAAAATGCCTCAATTTCGGACGCAGGCACGATTGGCGCACTTGACCCGGCGACCAATGCGACGCGCCGTTATCTGCGCTTCAACCAAGATGGTACGCTTGGCGTCGACACGCCCACCAGAGCTTTCTCGCCATTCGGTTCGGGCAACCAGCAGGGCGGCACTGGATCGACTTTGTTTAACACTGGCGGTTTGCTGGCGGCGGTTGATCGCTATGCGTTTAACGTATTGGCGCATTACGATGTTTCCGATGCGTTTAAGCCATTTATCGAAGCAAAATATGTTCGCACCGATTCGTCGGGTGAGGGCCAGCCGAGCTTCTTCCAAGGTAGCATTCCCGGATTTTTCGGTGGTGGTTCAAACCTGCGATGCAACAATGCATTCTTGCAAGCGCAGGCACTTACTCAATTGCAAGGCACTGGCCGCTGCTTGGCCCCCGCAACCGACACATTCACCATGTCGCGGTTCAATGTCGATTTTGGCGGGCGTCGCGGTGAAACCAAGCGCGAAACATTCCGCGTTGTCGGCGGCGTTGAAGGCACGTTCAATGAAGACTGGCGTTACGAAGTTGCTCTGAACTACGGAAAATTCAAGGGCGACAGCCGTAGCCGCAACAACCTGTATCTGTTCGATATCAACGGAAATGATGCTGGTTTCTTGACAGCTTTGAATGCGGTCGTCGCACCGGTTGGCTTTACGGGAAGTAACTTTGTGCTGAACAGCACGGGTCAGCGCGTTATTTGCGCCGTGAATGCGGTGACAAACACAAGCCCGGAATGTTTGCCGGTAAATGTATTTGGCTCGGGCTTGAACAGCCGTGCGGTTCTGGATTCAATACACCGCGATGGTAGAATTCAAGAGGAATCGTCACAGTTTGTTGCCTCGGCCTACATAAGTGGTGATATCTCGCAATTGTTCGAACTTCCAGGCGGGCCTATTTCATTCGCTCTCGGCGGTGAATATCGTCAGGAAAAAGACAGCGTCATCATCGACGAGTTGTCGAAAAGCGGTGGTACCTTCCTCAATCAGTTGTCGGATTTTGCTCCGCCAAAACTGGAAGTTAAAGAAGCGTATGGCGAAATATATTTCCCGCTGTTGAAAGACATGTCGTTTGCCAAGGAACTTTCGGTAAATCTGGCTGGCCGGGTATCCAACTATAACAACTCGGTTGGGACCGTTTACGCTTACAATATCCAAGGCACTTACTCGCCGATTTCGGACATCCGGTTCCGCGCAGCCTATGCAACGTCGGTGCGCGCTCCTACGCAAAGTGACTTGTATTCGGCGCAATCGCAGAACTTTGCTTTCCTTGCTGACCCTTGCGATCAAAACAACATCAACGCTGGACCGAACCGCGTAGCAAACTGTGCGGCTGCAGGGGTTCCGACAACCTACAATGCTGCAACAACTGCGGCCTGTGCGGGTACCGCATTCAACTTTGCGGTTGGATCGCCTTGGAGGAACTGTCTTGCATTGTCAGTGTCGCAACCGTTCAGCAACGGCGGCAATCCGACACTGGTTCAGGAACGCGGCAAGAGCCTTACGCTTGGTGCCGTTTTTGAACCAAGCATCGCGCCTGGTCTGAGCTTCACGGTCGATTATTACAGCATCAAGGTCAATAATCTGATCGCCACGCTTGGCGCGCAGACTATTATTAACCTGTGCTACGATAGCTCGAACGGACTTAGCAATCCGGCTTGTGCTACCGTTAACCGGAGTTCGGCGACTGGCTTGTTCGTTGACCCAGCCGTTGTCGCTGGTGGGATCAACTTTGCTGCACAGCGTACCAAGGGTATCGATTTCGACCTCGCTTACCGCAAGACGTTTGACAATGGTGACAGACTTCGCGTGCGCGCAATTGCAACTCGGGTTTTGTCGTTGAACAATTTCATCAACCCGCAACAGCCGCTTGAACCAAATCGTCAATTGAGCGAACTTGGCGATCCGCAGTGGGCTGCGAATTTCAGCGTTTCATATGATTTCGGTGACGTCGCAGTTCTTTATAACGCCCGTTACATTGGTAAGCAGACCATTGGGCTTTATGAAACGCAGAATGCTTACAAGGGCATTTGCCCCGCCACTGGCGTTACTCCGAATACCGGCGGTACTGGCAATATCAACGGCGCACCGGTTCCATGCACGGCCGGAGCTCTGATTACGATCGCCCCGAACAACGCAGACGCTTTCCCACGAGTGTTTTATCCTGCCGTTCTGTATCATGATATCCGTCTGGACTTTGAAATCGGGAATGATTTCAACTTTTATGCCGGTGTGAACAACCTGCTCGATCGGCTTCCGCCGCTCGGAGATTTGGGAACAGCTGGTGGTTCGCCGTTTGATAGCTTCGGCCGCAACTTCTTCTTCGGTTTTGAAGCAAAGTTCTAAAGAATATCGTCACGCGAGTAAAAGAAGGGCGCCTCTCGGGGCGCCCTTTTTTGTTTGATTGGGATAACGGACTATAACCAGATACGTTTGGACCGCTGGCCCAGAGTTGTAATCAACTCATATTGCGAGAGGCCGGATTGCGCGGCGAGTGCGGGCAGATCATAGGAAAGCGTTACCCAGTCGCCTTCGATCAAAGAGGGGCAGGCTGAAGTATCGATTGTGACGAGATCCATCGAAACACGGCCGATTACGGGCAGAGCGATGTCGCCCGAATACACGACTCCGTTTCCTGCAAAACTGCGAAGGTAACCGTCGGCATAGCCCATAGCGGCTGTGGCCATCTTGGTCGGGCCACTGCACATATGTGTGGCGCCATAACCTACCGTATCGCCTGCACCCAAATCTCTGACCTGCAGTATCCTGCAAGCAATGTGCAAAACCGGCGAAATCCCGGGCGCCATTTCGCTCCGCTCGATCCCGCCATATAAGCCGATGCCGGGCCTGGTCAGATCGAAATGATAGTCCGCACCCAGCATGATCCCCGCGCTGTTGGCCAAGCTACGTCGCTTGGCGGGAACCTCACGTGAAAGCTGTTTGAATAATTCGAGTTGGCGTTCGTTTTGTCCGCTGTCTCGATCCGCCGACGCAAGGTGCGACATCAATATCTCGATGTCGAGCCCGGCAAAAAGTTCAGCCGAAAATTGTTCAGGCCCGATACCTAGGCGGTTGATACCCGTATCGAGCATGACGTGGCAGGTCCCGCCACCCGCCGCTTTCCACCATGCAATCTGCTGTGGTGTATTCAAAACCGGTAACGCACCCAATCCCTGAATAACAGGAATGTCTTCCTCTGTAATCCCGTTGAGGACAGAAATCCATTCGGGTGGAACGAGATCGGCTATTGCCGCCGCTTCGCTCCAATGTGCGACGAAGAAGTCGCGGCAACCGGCGTCTCGCAGCCGTGTCACCACTTCGCGTGCGCCCAAGCCGTAACCATTGGCCTTTACTGCTGCGCCACAATCCGCGTTTCCCTGCGCTTTTAGGAACCGCCAGTTAGCAACGAGAGCCCCACTATCAAGATGGAGGTGCAAGGGCGGGTCAAATTCAGTCATAGCCGCCCCTTGCGCGCAACCGACGGACTGTCAATCCAGCTTCGTCTTGCCTGAGGTTTCCGGCAACCAGATCAGCGCCACGATGAATGCCATCGCTGTCACCCCAACGGTATACCACAATCCCGAAAACGGCTGTCCGGTCTGTGCCACGATATATTGCGAGATATATGGCAGGAAACCCCCGAAATAGCCTGCGCCAATATGGTAAGGAATGGACATTGACGTATAGCGTATTTTGGCGGGAAACATCTCGACTAAAATTGCCGCGACCTGACCATAGGTCATGCCGGACAAAGCTACCATCAGGAACACCGCAAGAATGATCTTCCAAGGCTGCCGCTGGGCAGGGTCAGATTTGTCGGGATAGCCTGCCTTTTCCAAGGCTTCGATATAGGCTTTTTCTTCGAAACCCCGAAGCGTTTCATCACCAACCTTCAACGCCACCGCATCGCCGCTCTGTTTACTGTAAGCAATGCCGCGCTTCGTCAGAAAGTTGAGAGCCTTTGCACATTCGCTCTCGTGGACGCGGTTCAAAGCGTTGAAATCGCATTCGGGCATGGACAAGGTTACAGGGTTGCTAACGGTTGCCTTTGCCAGCGCCGGGTTCGCAGCGTCGGCCATCATCCAGAAGATCGGGAAAACACCCACTATGGAAAGACCGTAACCGAGTAAAAGTAGCCGCTTGCGTCCCCATTTGTCCGACAGCCACCCGCATGCGACGTATGTAGGTGCGGCTAGCGCTGCGCCTACCGCCATGTACAGCAAGG
>JANLSY010000254.1:0-3074 GCA_031362665.1 Sphingomonadales bacterium | reverse complement strand
CCTGCCCCGGCGTTTACCGATTTCACTATACCCGACTTTTCGGCGCGCAGGATGTTTTCCATTTTCATGGCTTCGACGACAGCGAGCGGTTGGCCGGCCTCGACAGCATCGCCGACGCCCACGTGCAGCGTGGTGAGTAGGCCAGGCATTGGGCAGATGAGGAATTTCGATAGATCAGGCGGGATTTTCTCGATCATGTGATTGGCGAGATGTGCGATATGGCCGGGCAGGACGCGAGCGACATGGCTTGCGCCGCGTGTGGTAAGTTTGAAGCCAACGCGTGTGCGCATAATTTTGACGGCGAGTTCTTCGTCGCCAACTTCGGCTTCGATCAATCGGTCGCCGGGGTCATATTCCATCGACAGGTCGAATGCCTCGCCATCAACATGCATGTCGCCGTCGATCATCTCGATGTCGTGCACGGCATCGCCGATCTTCACCTGCCAGCGTGATGGCGGGTCGAGTGTATCACCCAGCTGACCGTCGACATGCCGCGCGCGGTCGGCTTCAGCTGCGGCGACGAAACCGGCGAGGGCGGCCAGTGATTTGACGAGTTCAGGCGTCGATGCCGCTCCGTGGAACCCATCGGGATATTCCTCGGCGATGAAGCCGGTGGTTAGTTCGCCCGAACGGAACCGCGGGTGCTGCATGATCGCGCTGAGGAAATCGATATTGTGGCCGAGGCCTTCGATTTCAAAGCGATCGAGCGCCGCGATTTGTAGGTCGGCCGCTTCGTCGCGCGTTGGCCCCCAAGTGATCAGCTTGGCGATCATTGGGTCGTAGAACATCGAAACTTCGCCACCGTCATAGACGCCATCGTCAACGCGGATACCATCGACGCCGCGTCGGCCATTTTCTGCACCGTCATCGGTCCAGCCTTCGACTGGAGGCCTGTAACGCGTCAGCCGCCCCGTCGATGGCAAAAACCCGCGATAGGGGTCTTCGGCATAGACTCGGTTTTCGATCGCCCAACCGTCAATTTTGATATCGCTTTGCGTCATGGCAAGCTTTTCGCCAGCGGCAACGCGGATCATCTGTTCAACCAGGTCGATGCCGGTAATGCATTCGGTTACGGGATGCTCGACCTGCAACCGCGTGTTCATTTCGAGGAAGTAGAAGCTCTCGCCGCTGGGGTCAGCGCCCGACACGATCAACTCGACCGTGCCCGCGGAATAATAACCCACCGCGCGCGACAGAGCGACGCACTGCTCGCCCATCGCCTTGCGCATTTTGGGCGTAACGAAAGGCGACGGTGCTTCCTCGACGACCTTTTGATGCCGCCGCTGGATCGAACATTCGCGTTCGTTCAAATACAGGATATTGCCATGCTGATCGCCCAATATCTGGATTTCGATATGACGCGGGTTGAGGATGAATTTTTCGATAAACACGCGGTCGTCGCCGAACGAATTCAGACCTTCCCGTTTCGTGGCTTCAAACCCTTCGCGCACGTCCTGCTCATTATAGGCAAGCCGCATCCCCTTGCCGCCGCCGCCAGCGCTGGCTTTCATCATCACCGGATAGCCGATCTCGGCCGAAATCCGCACCGCATGTTCGGTATCGTCAATCTCGCCGACAAAGCCGGGGACAACATTGACCCCCGCCTTCATCGCCAGTTTCTTGGACTCGATCTTGTCGCCCATCGCGGCAATCGCGTTCACGGGCGGGCCGATAAAGGCGATGTTTTCCTTGGCCAGCGCTTCGGCAAAGCTGGTGCGTTCGGACAGGAAGCCATAGCCCGGATGCACCGCCTCCGCTCCGGTTTGTTTGCACGCGGCGATAATCTTGTCGGCCAGCAAATAAGACTGCGCGGCAGGCGAAGGCCCGATATGCACAGCCTCGTCGGCCATCGCCACAAACGGCGCACGCGCATCGGCATCGGAATAGACCGCGACTGTTGCAATCCCCATGCGGCGGGCGGTCTTGATAATCCGGCAAGCGATTTCGCCACGGTTGGCGATGAGGATTTTTTTGAACATTAGAGTTTCCTAAGCACTCGGGTCAATCAAATGGTCTCGCGACATCTTGTCGCTTTTCAACGCGATGGCCAAACCAACGGCAAAAGAGATACGAAACCACAAACAAGAATAGCATGCTGAAAGCGAACCATATCCACGACATGTACGAATCAATAAGCGGACCCGGCAGATCAAAAGTCATCCCAATAATCGTGACCAAGAACTGCACAGCATGACCGCTTGCGAACATGATCGCGGTCAAAATCAAAGCAGCGACAAGGACCAAGCGGTTCATCGCGCTCACCCCTCCACCGGCGGCATATTGTGCCCCAGCAAGCGCAGCACATCCGCCGCGCATTCGACCACATTACTGCCGGGGCCATAAATGCCCTGCACACCTGCATCGCGCAAGAAATCATAATCCTGCGGCGGAATGACACCGCCGGCGATGACCTTGATATCGCTGCGACCCGCTTCGCGCAGGCCCTTGATGAGTTCAGGAATCAGAGTCTTGTGACCTGCCGCCAGCGACGAAGCGCCGACAACGTCGACTGCGCTTTCGAGTGCGAGAACCACAGTTTCCTCAGGCGTTTGGAACAATGGCCCGGACACAATATCGAAACCCATGTCGCCAAAAGCCGATGAGATGACATTCGCCCCACGATCATGCCCGTCCTGCCCCATTTTTGCGACGAGCAATTTGGGCTTGCGACCCAAGCGGCGTTCGACGGCTTGCACGCCTTCGATAACTTGCGCCCAGCGTTTATCGAATTCATAGGCGCTGCCGTAAATGCCCGAAACCGGCGTGGGGGTGGTACCATAGCGGCCAAACACCGCCTCCATCGCATCGGATATTTCGCCGAGTGAGGCACGGGCGCGGGCGGCGTCTATGGCGAGGGCAAGGAGATTTCCACCATCCTTCGTACCGTCCGTCAGCGCGGTGAGTGCCGCCTGACATGCGGCCTCATCGCGCGATGCACGCATCTTCGCAAGCCGCGATATCTGGCCCTGCCGCACCGCGTCATTGTCGATGTCGAGCGTATCGAGATGCTCGTCGGTACCTAAACGGTATTTGTTAACGCCGACAATGACATCCTCGCCCTTGTCCACTCGCGC
>JANLSY010000245.1:0-4634 GCA_031362665.1 Sphingomonadales bacterium | reverse complement strand
AAGGCCATCCGCAAGGAACGCGCCGCAGCGCAATCGGCAGTCCGTATCGAGCAAATCGCGGGCGCATACATCACGCCCGAAATGTGGGACGCCTTCTGGATCTTCTATCAGGACACGGGACAACGCAAATGGGGGCGGCCTTATCTGACCCGCGAATTTTTCGACATCATTGGCGAGACCATGAAGGACAGCCTTGTGCTGTTTCTGGCCTATGACGGCGATCTTCCAATCGCAGGCGCGCTCAATTTCGTCAGCCCCGATTGCCTCTATGGCCGTTACTGGGGCTGCACGCGCGATGTGCCGTTCCTGCATTTCGAACTATGCTATTATCAGGCTATTGATTACGCGATTGCGCACGGCCTCCCTCGCGTCGAGGCAGGCGCGCAGGGCGAGCATAAACTCGCGCGTGGCTATGAGGCCGTGCCGACTTACTCCGCGCATTATATCGCCAATCCAGGTTTCCGCGCGGCGGTTGCAGATTTTCTGGACCGCGAAACGCAGGCGATGGAGCGTGAGATTGAATTTCTGGGCGAGATGGCACCGTTCAAGAAAAGCTAATCCTCTCCGGCACGGGGAGGGGGACCATGCGAAGCATGGTGGAGGGGCACTCGCCAAGTATGATGAGCTTGGCCGCACGTGCCCCTCCGTCAGCCGCTGCGCGACTGCCACCTCCCCGTTTCGGGGAGGAATTGGATACTTGCAATCCGCAATTTAATCGCGCAATTAAACGGGAAGAGAGGAATCAGCCATGAGCAAACCGAGCCCCCAGGAATTAGCCGATTTCGAAAAGCAATGCGACGCGTGGTTCGCTGAAAACAGCGTCCGCGACCCCGGCTTCATGCTGCCGCTGACTTTCATGGAGGTGTCCACCGACCAGCAGTTCGATTTCCTGCGCGAATGGCAGCGCAAGGTGTACGAGGCGGGCTATTTCGGGATGAGCTGGCCGACCGAATATGGCGGTTACGGGATGCACCCCGAATATCAGCGGATCGCGACGCGCATCATGAAGTCGCACGACGCGCCGATCATGATCAACGCTATCGGCAATGGCTGGACCGGGCCTTTGTTGCTCGACATTGGACACGAGGAGGATAAGCGCCGTTATATCACGCCGATGCTCAGCGCCGAGGAAATCTGGTGCCAGGGATTCTCCGAGCCAGAGCATGGCTCGGACCTCGGTAGCGCGCAGACCAAGGCGGTGCGTGACGGCGACGAATATGTCATCAACGGATCGAAAATCTGGACCTCGCTCGGCGACCGCGCCGATTATATGATCCTGCTCGCGCGGACTTCGAATGATGGCCCGAGCAAATATGCCGGGCTGAGTTTCTTCTTGGCGCCGATGAAAATTCCCGGCGTCGAAACACGGCGTTTGAAAAAGCTCACCGGCGAATATGGCTTTACCCAATGCTTCTTCACCGATGCGAGGATTCCTGCCTCGGGGCTTGTTGGCGAAGAAGGGCAGGGGTGGATGGTCGCGATGAAGACGCTTGAGTATGAGCGCGGCGCGAAGGTCAATCCGGTTGGGGGCTATTTCGTCAAGGAAATGGACGTCATGGGCGTGGTCGACATGGCGCGTTCGGCAAAGCGCGGCGGCAAGCCGGTGCTCGACGATCCAGTAATGCGCGACCGTCTGGTTGATTACATGATCGAGATTCAGGCGCTTAACCTCAATAACCAGCGCCGCCGCATGGCTCCACTCACCAGCGATCGGCCGATGGGGCTGGCGCTCATGAACAAACTTGCGCGGACAGAGCTGGTTCGCGAACTAACCGAATTCTCGCTTCAGTTTCAGGGAACGCGCGCTGGCTATTATGTCGGTGATCCGAACGCAGTCGATGACGGATATTGGCACCGTTCCTATCTGAACAGCTTTTCCGCCACCATCGGCGGCGGCACCAGCCAGATCCAAAAGAATATCATCGGCGAACATGTGCTGGGATTGCCCAAGGGCCGCTAAAGAGCTCCGCCAGCATAATTGGAGAGTGACAATATGAGTGAAGTGCTGACGCAAGCGCAGGACGGCGTCCTGATTATTACGATCAACCGACCCGAAGCCAAGAATGCCGTCAATCAAGCGGTAGCGCAAGGCGTTGCCGCAGCGATGGAGCAACTCGACAGCGATAAGAGCCTCAATGCTGGCATCATCACTGGCGCTGGCGGGACATTCTGTTCGGGGATGGACCTGAAGGCGTTCTTGCGCGGCGAATTGCCGAGCATCAAGGGCAAGGGCTTTGCCGGATTCATTGAATCCCCGCCAGCCAAGCCACTGATTGGCGCAGTCGAGGGCTATGCGCTGGCGGGCGGGATGGAGATTGCGATTGCTTGCGATTTGCTGGTGGCCAATTACAAGGCGCAGTTCGGCATACCGGAAGTGAAGCGCAGCCTTGTAGCAGCGGCGGGCGGCTTGCTTACTTTGCCTTCGATTATCGGCAAGCGCATGGCGATGGAGCTCGCGCTCACTGGCGATTTCATCTCGGCCCAGCGCGCTTATGAAATCGGTTTCGTAAATCGCGTAACCGACGGCGCTGCTATTGACGCCGCGCTCGAACTCGCGGCAAAGGTTGCTGCCAACGGCCCACTGGCCCTCATCGCCACCAAGCGCGTCATCAACGATCGCCCCGACTGGAACTCGACCGAAATGTGGAAGAAGCAAAGCGAAATCTGCGCGCCGGTTTTCACTTCCAAGGACAGCCGCGAAGGTGCGATGGCCTTCGCCGAGAAGCGCAAACCGAACTGGCTGGGCGAATAATGGGCCACCCCGTCGTCCACGCCGCCGCGAACCCCGACAAGCCCGCCGTCATCATGGCGGGTTCGGGTGAGACCGTTACGTATCGCCAACTCGACGAACGCTCAAACCGATGCGCGCATCTATTCCGGTCGCTGGGATTGCAGCATGGGGACACCGTGGCCTTCTGTCTCGAAAACCGCGCAGAATTTTTCGACCTCGTCTGGGGCGCGCAGCGGTCTGGGCTGATTTACGTCGCAATCAGTTGCCGCCTGACGCCGAGCGAGATGGATTATATCCTCAACGATAGCGGATCGAAGGCATTGTTTGCCTCGCCCTATTTGGGCGCGACGCTGGACCAGCTGCAAAGCCCGGTTAAGCGTTTCATCCTCGGCGGCGAACACGCAGGCTGGGAATCTTACGAAGCAGCGGTCGCACAGATGCCAGTTACGCCAATCGCCGACCAGCGCGCAGGCACCGACATGCTCTATAGCTCGGGCACAACCGGTCAGCCCAAAGGCGTTCGCTTCCCGCTGCCCGACGATCCGGACATCGCGGGAACCAATGCGCTATCGGGCCTCGCGATGATGGCATTCAAATTCTCCGGCGATAGTATCTATTTGTCGCCAGCGCCGCTTTATCATGCCGCCCCCCTGCGCTGGTGCATTGCCGTGCACCGTCTCGGCGGCACCGTGGTCGTGATGGAGAAATTCGATCCCGAAGCTGCCTTGGCCGCTATTGAGAAATACAAGATCAACGCCAGCCAATGGGTGCCAACGCACTTTGCGCGGATGCTCAAATTGCCTGAGGACGTCCGCAATAAATACGACGTCTCGACCCTCGAAACCGCTGTCCATGCTGCCGCTCCGTGTCCGATACCGATCAAGGAAGCGATGATCGCATGGTGGGGGCCGGTCCTGCGCGAATATTATGCCGGGACAGAAGGCCAAGGTATCACCTTCATCTCGAGCGAAGAATGGCTGACGCATAAAGGATCGGTCGGGCGGCCACTCAACGCCGTCATGCACATTTGCGACGAGAATGGCGACGATGTGCCAGTGGGTCAGGAAGGCACGGTGTTCTTCGAAAGCGCGGCATCATTCAGCTATCATAACGACCCCGAAAAAACCAAAAGCGCGACTAACAAGCATGGCTGGACGACGCTTGGCGATGTCGGTCGGCTCGACGAAGAAGGCTACCTCTACCTCACCGACCGCAAGAGCTTCATGATCATTTCGGGCGGGGTGAACATTTACCCGCAGGAAATCGAGAACCATCTCGTGACGCATCCCAAGGTGCGCGATGTTGCGGTCATCGGCGGCCCGCATGACGAAATGGGCGAAGAGGTTATCGCGGTGGTGCAGCCGCTCGACATGGCAGATGCGGGCGAGGCATTGCGCGACGAACTCACGGCTTATGCGCGCGAAAAACTGTCGGGCGTAAAAATCCCGCGTCGTATAGACTTCCGCGACGAATTGCCGCGTCACGACACCGGCAAATTATACAAGCGCCTGCTGCGCGATGAATATTGGGCGAAAGACAAAACTTAGATTAAATTTCGGGCCTGGGCTATAACGCCTGCAAGACTCACAAGGAGAATTTGGATGACGACGCAATACAAGAATCTGATCAACGGCGAACTGGTCGCGGGCGACAAATGGATCGATGTCATCAATCCGGCGACCGAGCAGGTTATCGGCCAGGTACCCGATTGTGGGCAGGCGGAACTCGACAAGGCGGTTGCCGCCGCACGTGCAGCTTTCCCGAAATGGAAGAAGATCAGCGTCGAAGAGCGCCGCGCCTGCTTTGCCAAAATGGCCGATGCGATCAAGGCGAATAGCGACGAGTTGATGCGCTTGCTGACGTCCGAACAGGGCAAGCCGCATATGCAGGCGGGCAGCGAAAT
>JANLSY010000233.1:0-4488 GCA_031362665.1 Sphingomonadales bacterium | reverse complement strand
TTTTTCCGAAGACTTTGGGCAGCAGACCTCCGCGCACCATTGCTAGCGGATGTTCGCCTTGCACAAAAATCCATCCGTTCAGGCAACCTACCGCGGCTATCACCGCAAAAGCAGCGAGAAAAAGCGATGCCGTCCGCCCCCAATACACCTCGACAAACTCGGCAACTGGCGCGGCAGATGCTGCGAGTTGCTCGGCCGGCAGCGCCGATGCGATAGCGAGACAGACAATAAAATAGAGCAATCCTGTCAACGCTACCCCGATCAGGGTCGCGCGAGGAACATTGCGCGCGGGATCGCGCACGCGTTCGGATGCTACGCTAGCGGACTCGAACCCGACCATAGCGCCAAAGGAAAGGGCAAGCGCGCCAGTGAGAGCACCGAATTCGATTGAGCCGGTGACGGCAGGCACCTGCAAAGTGCCTTTGCTTGCCAAGCCTGCTGCTATCGCGATCACTGCTATCAAAGGCAATAATTTCAGCAGGGTTGTGATGACCTGGAACCTGCCAGCCGCGACAGCGCCGCGCAGGTTGAGCAATGTCAACAGCCAGATCAGGGCTATCGACCACGCTGCAAGCGCGACCGGATTTGCCGCCAGCCGCGGCTCGTAAACCGAAGCATAACGTATTGCCGTCTGCGCCAGAATTGCGTTAGCCGACCAGATTCCGACCCAGTAACTCCAACCGATCAGCACTGCAGCCAGCGGTCCCAGCGCCTCCCCGATTACCGCCGCTGCACCCGCCGCTTGGGGCCGCGCCGCCACCAACCGAGAAACGACAGCGGCTAGGATCAATGCCCCAGGGATCGCCACAGCCCAAACGGCGATCCCCGCTGTTCCGAAGGGAACAAGCAACCCGGGCAAGACAAAAATATAGGCACCGATCATGCCGCCGATAACTAATGCGGCGGCGGTCCATATGCCGAAAGGACGGCTGTCAGTCTCCGGTAAACCCGTCAGAAGTCACGCGAGAATTTAATACCTATCACGCGCGGTTTTATGAGCACGTCGTAGAACGCCCCGCCTGTCGGCGTCGCGGCGGTTACGCCGGTGCCACACACTGTTTCAAGGCACTGTACCCCGGTGTTCACCACGCCGCGTGTGTCGAATAGGTTGGTCGCAAACGCCTCGATTGCCCAAACCTCATTCTTCACCCCGATCGAGAAGTCGGCGGTGGTGTAAGCCCCGAGATTACCTTTCAGCGTATTCTGTGCGGGCCGCAAATCGCTCCGGCGGCTGCCGGTGTGGTTGACCGCGAATTGCACGTGGCCGTCCCAATCGGCGACAGGGAATTCATAGCGAGCGATTGCATTGCCTTTGAACTTGGCGGTTACGGGCAGCCGCGAACCGGCGGCAGCGAGCAACGAATTTCCAGGTGTAGTACAATCATAAGTTGCATTGGCAATCTGACAGAAATCGCGGCGGATTTCTGCATCATTGTAGCTGAAACCGGCATTTAGGCTGAAACCACCCATCCGGTAACCGGCATCCATTTCGACGCCCCTTATTCGCGCGATCCCGGCATTGCGAATCTCTGTCAGGCCGTTGGCCCCAAGAAAGGACAGCTGGATATTGTTCCAGTCTTGTTGATAGACCGCGCCATTCCAACGGAATGCACCGAATGTGCTTTTCCAGCCAAGTTCATAATTGTCGAGCTTGTCCGACCCATAGGGCGGCAAGGTCCCACGACGGTTGATACCGCCAGGACGGAAACCCCGCGACCAAGTTGCGTAAATGAGCGCATCTTCGGTAATCTTGTATGTCGCGTTCAGCTTGTGGATGAAGCCCGTGTCCGACGTCGATTTGTCGACGTTGGTGCAAGGGCTGCCATCGACCAAAATCGGCACCGGCGTACCGGCCGGATTGGCGCGTCGCGTTGTGCCGTCGGTGTTGAGACAGGCTGCTTCGCCGGTGCGGCTCGAATAGCCTCCCGAATAACCGAAAAAGCCCTGAAGCGAGTTATCGAACTTATAGTAGCGACCGCCGCCGGTCAGCGATAATTTGTCCGTAACATCGAAGGTCAGTTCACCGAATGCCGCATAGTCGCGATCGACGCGCAACTGTTTGGTCAGCCAGATATTGCTGTCAGTGCCGGTAACGGTAATCGAGTCGGCAATATTGTCGATAATGTAATTCTGCTCGATATTGTGCGATTGCCGCTGGTAGAACAGGCCCCCGATAAAGCGTAGCGGAGCATCCGCAGGGCTCGCAATGCGGATTTCGCCGAAGGTCCGCTTATAGCGGTCAATGCCCTGAATATATTGGTTCGGATTTACCAGATTCCCCGCATTGTCATAGAAATAATTGCCGTAGCCCGCGAGCGCATCATAGAAATAGGCATAATCGGAGTAATCCGATTCCGTCTCGGTTTTGCGCCGCAGGTGCCCGCCAGTTGCGGTGAGGTCCCAGTTGCCGATCTTGCCTTCAATCGTGAGTGCGGCCTGGATCCACTTGTCCTTGCTGCTTTCGGGATTGTACTGAACAGTCTGCAAGCCGCCAGTGGTTTGGCCGGACCGTTCGCGTGAATAGCTGCCTTCGGTTTGCTGAACCTGGCCCATCAATGTCGGCTTGATTGTCCAGTTATCGTTAAGATCGATGCCCAGCGCGAGACGTGCACCGTAAGTTTCGGCGTCATTATAGTTCTTTTCGACCAGTGCGGCGTTATTCTGGGTAATCCCCGATGATGCATAGGTGCGCGATCCGAACACATTGTCGATGTAGCCACCGTCGTCGCGATACCAGCCAACGAGACGCGCAGCAGCACCTTCACCGATCGGCACGTTGAGAAAGCCTTCGTAAATCGCGCCGAAATCGCCATGCGCAACATTGTTGATCTCGACTCCTGCCCCGCCGTAAAAACCCGAAGGATCGGGCGCATTGGTAACGAGCTTCAACGTGCCTGCCATCGAGCTCGCACCATAGAGAGTGCCTTGCGGCCCAGCCAACGCCTCGACGCGCGCCAGGTCATAAGCATGCAAATCGAGTGCGCCCTGGATCGTCGTAATCGGCATTTCGTCGAGATAGGTGCCGACGGTAGGCAAGGACGCCGAGTGGTTCGCATTCTCCCCCGATGCGACGCCGCGGAAATAAACCTGCGCAAAACCCGGACCGCCCTGCTGAATAGTTACAGACGGCAAAAACTTCACCACGTCCTGCAGCTCGCTGACCTGCAATTGGTCCAGCTTCTCGTTGCCGATAGCATTGATCGCGATTGGCACGTCCTGCAAATTTTGCTCGCGCTTCTGCGCTGTAACAACGATGACATCCTTGTCATCATCCGCAGCTTCCTGCGCAACTGCGGGCATCGCGACGCTGAACGCGGTCGATGCGAGCAAGGCAGAAATTGCTACACGAATTCTGGCTTTACTTTTAATGCGGCGCATGAAGCGACCCTCCCTTATTACATTAATGTGAATAGACTCACATTCCTTGCCGCCGCACAATATATTTTCGGTTAACGCCTGCTTTTTGCGTCGTTTTGCAAACTTGTGTTGCAAGGCCGCAACTATCCAACTGCGGGGTATGACTTCCACAAAGTGCCGAGCGCTTGCTTCAGCGGTGCTAAATGCGCCTCATAGGGTTTCCATTGATCAACCCCGTCGCGATTGATCGGACGACGCACCTGTTCACTGGATGCGGTCCTCACGGCGCGCTTATTTTCGTGAAAATTCAGACAAGCCTCTTCAAATGGCAAACACAAGAACGCAAGAAGTCGGCGGATTTCACCTTCTGCGTCTTCCAGCATCTGTTCGTGGATGACGCGATGGACATAGCCTGGCAGCACAACATCGAAATGCGCCATCGCCCGGACATAATCTGCATAATAGCGCCCCATATGACCAAGATCATAACTGAAAGACTGACCTTTGGCGAAATGCTGGCGAAAGTTGGAAAAACAGCAATCGAACGGATGGCGGCGCGCATCGATGATTTTGGCGTTGGGCAGAATGAGACGGATCAAGCCGAGATAGGCCCAGTTGTTCGGTAGCTTGTCGATATAAAAAGGCTTGTCCGTTTTGCGCTGTATACGCGTGCGTTCGATGAATTCAGCGCCAAGTATTTGCAATTGCGCAGACGTCATATCTGCAACGGCATCGACCCAGCCAGAAGCGCTGTCGCCAACATTGCCTCCGCCATGCCCGCGACCCTCGCGCATGGCCATCGCCGGAATATCGGGAAGCTCCATTGTCCCTTCGACCATCGAATGACTGGACAGAATTTGTTCGATCAACGTCGAACCGGAACGCGGCATCCCGACAATGAAAATGGGATCGGGCACTGTACAGCCTTGCCCGGCATGCCGCTGTAAAAACTCAGGTGTGAAGTGGCTAATGACTTTATCCACCTGCTTCGTCACTGCATCCGGCTCATGCTGTAACTCCACGCTGCGCAGCGCATTCCCTTGCTTGTAATGCGCAAAGGCGGCGTCAAAATCGCTGCGCTCTTCGGTTGCTTTGCCCAAAGCAAAATGGAGATGAAATTCATCTTCTTCT
>JANLSY010000208.1:0-1671 GCA_031362665.1 Sphingomonadales bacterium | reverse complement strand
AGCCGCGCGCGGCACGCTGGGCGCGTTCGGCGTTCCACCGAGTTTGGCTTCCAATCCGTCGAAGCGCGATAGCTTCAATATATCGATGTCGGCAAACGAGCATTTGCCGTCGATCACGAGGTCACGGATCGCGTGGCCTGACGCTGGCGACAGGCCGAAGCCGACGCCCGACATCGATGCAACGACGACATTGTCCGGGCTGGTCAGCCGGTCGATGATTGGTCGGCCATCGGGTGAATTTTCAATCACGCCCGCCCAGCTTCGAATGATGTTGAGATGCGCCGCTTTGGGCAGCAATTCGGCAAGACGGCTCGCGAGGTTGCGCATTAACGGCGTCGATGGCCGTGCGGCAGGACCGGTTTCATCGACGTCGATCCATTCATGCGGACCACCGCCATAGGCAAGATTTCCGCGCATTGTTTGGCGGCCGTAAAGCTTATGCCCGTCAACCCCGCCAATCGGCATCATGGGGGCGGGTTCCGTGATAATCATCTCCGCGCGCGCTGCCGCTAGCGGCACGCTGACGCCAAATTGGGCCATCAGCTGCGGAATTTGCGGGCCCGCGGCGACCACGACCGCGTCGCATCCATAGTTGCCATTGGCCGTCTTCACCGCCGTCACTTTGCCGCCAGCGGTTTCGAAGCCGGTAACGGGACAATGTTGCACGATAGTACCGCCTAGATCCTGCAATGCCCAGGCATAGGCCTGCACGCTGCGCTGCGGATTGGCGTGGCCGCCAAATTTGTAATGCACACCGCCATAGCATTTTTCGCTGGCGAGTGGCACCGCGTCAAGAACCTGTTTGGTATCAAGCAATTCGACGGGATGATTGAGCCTCTGGTGGCGTTCGGCAACGAAACGATATTGCTCCCATTGCCGCTCGGTCATTGCAATGATGATGCGTTCGGGGCGGTGTTCGGTGGGATAGCCGAGCAGCTCATCCATTTGCGGCCACAGCCGCTGTTCTTCATCGAACAGGGGACTTGAATAATGCGATGCGCCGCCGCCGTTGCGGCCGGAAGCTTCCCAGCCGACGATGAATTTGTCGAGCACAGTGACCTTGACGCCCGATCGCGCCAGCCACCAGCCTGCACTCAGGCCGGTTACACCACCACCGACGATGACAACTTCCGCGCCGCTCATTCGTACATTCCAGTGTAAAGCATCTGGCGATGTTCATTCTCGTGCGGCGTGCCGATGTCTTCTACCGGAACCCATTGCGTGGGGATGCCGAACCACACGTCCCATGCTGCTTCCATTTGGGCGGGTTCTTGCCAATCGGCCAATATCTTCATGGGAAGCGGGCGGACGGGCGCGCGGTGGCTCGCGAGCGGAATACTTCCGAATGACTTGTTCGATTCCAGCGCGAGCAACATCGCCACCTGATCGCGGCAGCGGCGGCCTTGGCAGACACCCATGCCGGCGCGGGTCAGGCGCTTTATCTGGTCTTGATTGGCAGGGCCGTCTTTGATCAGGGTCTCCAACGAGCGCGCGCACATCGCCGGTGGGCGTGCGAGGTAATTAGGAGGTTGCACCCCGATCAGGTCCGCACGGGTCACTTCTTCGCATTGACAAATAATTGTGTCATCGGGGCTGATTGCCGTGAGTGCGCGCATCCAGTCCATCCGGTATTCAATGTGGTCAAAGCCAGTATCGGGAAGACCAGCGCAA
>JANLSY010000207.1:0-9278 GCA_031362665.1 Sphingomonadales bacterium | reverse complement strand
AACCAGGTCTGGGAAGCCCGCCGTTCAAATGCGAGCGTGACGCACATTGGCGAAGCATTGCAGGTGCTCGGCAACGACATTGCCGCCGATCTGGCAACCGCGCTCGCCCCGTTCATGGCAGGCGGCACTTATGGTGCGTTTTTCGAAGGCGAAGCCACGCTCGATCTGAGCCATGATTTCACCGTCTTTGAAATGTCGGATCTGGCCGCACGCGAGGAGCTGCGCAGCGTCGTTTTGTCTGCAATCATGTTCATGACCAGCCAGGCAATGACGCGGACGCCGCGCTCGGTGCGAAAATTGCTGTTAATCGACGAAGCCTGGAGCATGCTCAAAGGCGGCTCGATGGGTGAGTTCGTCGAAACCTATGCCCGTACCTGCCGCAAATATGGCGGCGCGCTGGCAACCGCCACCCAGTCACTCAACGACTATTATAAATCGGACGGCGCAACCGCCGCGCTCGAGAACAGCGACTGGATGCTGATCCTTCAACAAAAACCCGAAACAATCGCCGATTTCAAAAAGGCAGGAAGGCTCGACATGGACGACCGCACCGAAACTTTGATCCGCAGCCTCAAGCGAAGCGGGTCTGATTATAGCGAAGTTTTCATCAAGGGCCCCGAGACCGAAACTATCGGCAGGCTGGTGCTGGATGATTATTCAGCGACCTTGTTTTCAAGCTCGCCGCAGACCTTCGCTGCAATCGATGCCGAACTCGCCCGCGGGCACCAGTTGGCAGACGCCATCGAACGCATCGCCTTTCCGAAATTCTAATCCTCCCTCCAATGAAAGACCAAATACTCATGTCGTTAAATTTAGTAACCTCAATTGACCGTGCGCTAGACGAAGCGCGGGAGAAACCTTCACAGGCAAAGCGCGGATTTAAACTGCCTGCCTGCATATCGGATAGCTGCTTCATCACCATCAAAGCCGCAGGATTTGCAGTTTCGACCTTCCTGATGACCTTGGGCTTGCCCTTGTTCTTCTTTTTGCTGCTGTCGGGATGGAACATGGACCTGCTGTTCCTCCAGGTCGATAATCTCGCGTCGCGCTACATCGCTGCCGATAGCGCACGGCAACTGGCCTTTTCCGATGAACTCAAAATCGGCTTCTTCGGGATCGCTGCGATCCTCGCTTTGTGGCGGATCCCGCGCTTTGTCCGCGACATGAGCCGCGTCCTCGACACTCCGGAGCAAATATAATGGAGAACATATCAGCAACACAGCCCCCCGAAGTTCCCACAAGGCGCTTTGGCGGCTACTCCGCCACGACGCTGGCAGCTTTTGCCACAGTATTGGCAGCTGGATTGTGGAGTGGTTGGGCGACGGACAAATTGCTCGACCTTCAGAAACGCGAGGTCGTGACTGTCGAATTGTCGACGATCATGGACGATTTCGTCGAGGCCGAAGCACGCAGCGGCCGCAGCCCTGAAGATATGAAGCGCCGCGTCGAACAATATCTCGCGGCGATCCAGGCTTCGGTTGAAACGCTCGGACGCGAAGGCCGCACGGTGCTTGTGGCCGAAGCCGTGGTCGCGGGCAGTACGCCCGATTTGACCAACGCCGTGCGGGCCGATGTGGGCAAGCGGATGGAAGGCAAGGCCGATGGCAAGCGTTAGCCGCGACCCCAACGCTGCTTTCCCGCGTCGGCTTAGTATCTGGGCGGGGTTGGGCGCAATTGCGCTTGCCCTTTCCAGCCTGTCTGCTTTTGCCCGCGACCATGCGCTGATGATCAACATATCGCCGAGTCTTCCCCACTGGGCGATATGGCTAGACCGCAGTGCCCAACCGCAACGCGGCAATATCATTTTGTTCGACCCGCCGCCTTCGGAGCTTCTCGAAAAGCATTTCGGCAAGGAGCCAAAGCCCTTTGGCAAACATGTCATGGGCGTTGGGGGCGACCGGGTCACCCAAAACAACCGGATATTCTATGTAAACGGCAAGCCGGTCGCCACCGCCAAAACCCATAGCAGCAGAGGCGAACCACTTGAACTTGGCCCGACTGGCATCATCCCGCCCGGCTGCGTCTTTGTCGCGACGCCGCATAAGGACGGGTTCGATAGCCGCTATGCCGCGATTGGCTGGATATGCCGGCAGCGCATATTCGGCGTCGGACGGCCGATATTATGAGAATGTTTGGCTGCCTCCTCGCCGCCTGCCTGATTGCTGTGCCTACACATGCGCGCGATTACGGCCAGCAAGGCGCGATTTTCCCGATAACCGAGCCGGATCTGCTTGAACAGATCCAGCGCAAGTTGATGGCTCTGCAGGCAAGCGGTGCCACCGCAAAGCTCAATGAGGATTTGAAAAGGCGCACGATTGCCAGGGTCAACCGGCCAACGCCGGTGAGCGGTCTCGTTATTGCCAGCGCGATACGCAGCTGGGCATTCGATCCGACGATTTCGGTGGCTGAAGACATTAGCGACGATAAAGGCCGCCTCATCATGGCGGCGGGAACACGGGTCAATCCGCTCGATACCGTTCCCTTGCGCCAGACGCTCGTGTTTTTGGACGGCGATGACGCCGCCCAGCTCGATTGGGCGACGAAGAATTTCCAAGCTATATCGGCCAAGCTGATCCTTGTGAATGGCGCACCGCTGCAACTGATGCGCGGCAAACAGCGACGCTTCTTTTTCGATCAGGGCGGCAAGCTGGTGCGCCATTTCAACATCAAGGCGGTGCCAGCAACGGTCAAACAACAGGGGCGCTTGCTGCTCATTACCGAGCATCCCGTCACGCCTGCGCGGAGGAAGCTGTCATGACGTCAACAGGCGTAACTTCAAGAAGATACATAAGACTCCTTCTTTCGGTTCTATTGTTTTTGGCGACCAGTGCACCTGCCCGCGCGGATGCCGGTCCGGGCCGTTGCACCGGAAAATTTGTAAACCCGATCACCGACATTTGCTGGTCATGCCTGTTTCCGATTTCGGTGGGTGGTCTCAAAATCTGGCCATCAAGCAGGCCCGATCCCGACAATCCCGATCTGCCCGTTTGTCTGTGCGGGATCAGACCCGGCATCGCTTTGGGCTTTTGGGAACCGGTGCGGTTGGCCGATGTCTCGATGAAGCCTTGGTGCTTTGTCAATCTGGGCGGATTGAAGCTCGATCCGGGCTTCGATATCGGCTTCAAGACAATGGCCGGACCGTCTGCTGTTGGCGGGGCTACCCAATATAATTCGCAGTGGCATGTCCATTGGTATGCCTATCCGCTCATTTACTGGATGGAATTGGTCGCCGATTTCCTGTGTTTAGAGACAGGCTCGATCGATATTCTTTATATCACCGAGATTGATCCGCTGTGGCAGGACAGCGAGCTGACCGCGATCATAAATCCCGAAGCGGTGTTATTTGCCAATCCGCTGGCGCTGGCTGCGTGCGCCGCCGACTGCGTGCTTGCTACAACCAAACTGCCCTCGGACGCTTTATTCTGGTGCGCAGGCTGTCAGGGTTCGATGTATCCGCTCAACGGCAATGTATCGGCCACAATCGGCCATGTGCAGGCTTCACGGCTCGCACTGTCGCGCTTTGCCTATAAGCTCCACCGCGAGCTTGTCTCCTGGGGCACAATGGGCAGCAAAGGCCTGTGCGGCAAATATCTGATGCCGGTGATGCGCAAGCAGCAATACCGCTTTCAGGCGACCAATCCCAACCCGCAAACCAAAGGCCGCTACGCGTGCGCGCCAATCGGTGCCTCCACCACCTTCATGTCAGCTGGACAGGTCTATCCCGCCATCGGCGAGGACATGGGCTATCTCGTCTGGCGTAAACGAAACTGCTGTGCATTATGAATAAGCTCCATCATCTTTCTGTAATAGCGTTATTTTCTGTATGCGCGTCCATCTGCGGCGCGGCAGCCCAGTCGCTCGATCCCGGGCTTGATCTCGACGCCATCCGTGCGCGCGCCCGCGAGCAGACAAGTGATGCCGAGGCACTGGCTGAAAGCGCGCGCAAGAAAAGCGAGCAGCTGCACAGCGATGCCAGGCATCTGGAGGCACAGGCCAGCAACAATGGCCGGCAATATCAGGCAAATGCCAAAGCGGCGCTGCCTGCATCGCCCGACATGGCGTTTGATTTCGATAATATTGTCGCAGACGCTGGACGAATTGCCGAAGGAGGTTTTGATGGAGCGCCGCGCTTCATAGCTTTTGCCAGCACATCGATGCCGCCGCAGTCGCTCCGCGCGATGATCTCCGATGTAGGGCGCGCTGGAGGATTGGTGGTGTTGCGCGGGCTTCCCGGTGGCAGCGCGAAAGCGCTGACCACAGCACTCGCCAAAGTCATGCGCCAAGGCGAGAACTATGAGGGCGTCGGGATCGACCCCAGACTGTTCCGCGCTTTTGGTATCGAGGCGGTCCCTGCCTATGTAGTTGCTGCCAGCGACTTCGAACTTTGTGATGGCTTCGAGTGCACCAGCCAGGTCCCGCCGCACGATAGGATGAGCGGCAATGTGACCGCCGAGCATGCGCTGTCTACCTTCCGCTTTGGCGGCGGCCCAGGCGCGCGAATTGCCGAGCTTCATCTCGCCCGTCTCAGAAAGGATACGCCGTGATGCGCTTGGTAAAATCACTACTGCCGGTGCTTGCACTGATATGCCTCGCGCCGCTGCACGCCCAGACACCTACCGAAAGTGCCAAGGCGGAAGGCAAGGCGTTTGGCCGGACGCAGGGCACGCGCGCGCAGGATGCATCGACGCGGGACCCGGACGCTTCGAGCGTTCCAAACTTTGGCGGCGTTCCCAGCCAGTCAGCCTATTTTGATGATCCGGATAGTCTGGCGCCCGATTCAGGCGCGCAATCTCGTGCCCATGAAGGCTATCAAGCGATGCGCGCGTCAGCAAACCAGCGTGCGCGCTTTGACCCTGTTGATCTGGACGCAACCATAAAGCGGGCTCAAGAGGTCAGCGCCGATCCGCTGAATTATACCAGCGGCATGACCGTAACGGGCGCGCAAGGTCGCTGTGTTCCTTTGCCTTTGGGCAATGCGTCGGCGGGCCGCTACTTCGCTACGTGCAACAGGGGTACGACTGCCACGCTAGAGCGAAGAAGTTGTCCGATATCGCTGGCCGTGGAGATCACTGAAACGCGGAGCTACCGCTATTATGCCGAGGTTCCGTTCCACACTGGTATCGCACCGGCAATTTCGGAGTTTTCGGTCCAGCTGTCCAACGGCACCTGCCAAAATATCGGCACAGCCGACACCTGTCAGGTCGTTCGCGAGTATGGCCTGCAGCCGAGCCGACGCTGCGCCAATTACCGGATCGACATTTTGCAGTGCAGTCAGGAAATCAGCGGGCTCTCTGGCCAAGACTTGCCGTCCACCGGTAAACGGTGGTTTGCATCGAATATCGTCCGAACCGCTGCAACGTCGCGTAACGAAAGTTTGTGCGCGGGGCTTGCTGGCGACACGAGCTGTGTTCAGGAAACTCAGGGTTGTACTGACAGCGATCCCGTCACCCGCATCGTGGACGGCCTATCGGTAACTCAACCCTGCTGGGCATGGACGCGCCATTACCAGTGCCAATCTGTAACGGCCGCTCAAGACTGCACCGAACTTGAGGCGACGCCCGGATGTGCATTGGTGCGCGAGGATTGCCTGACCGACGAGCCGTGCCAGACATGGGAACGTGTATTTGACTGCCCGTTGCCCCCTACGCCGTCTGCCAACGATCAATATATCTGCGACGGCGATGTCTATTGCATCGACGGCTCTTGCGAGACGATCGAACGCGAAGCCAATGACGAGTTCAAGGATGCGGTCGTTGCGCTTAACGGTATGGATCAGGCACGCCGCGAGTTCGATCCGGACACGTTGACGCTATTCAAAGGCGAGCGCGGCACCTGCTCCTCCAAAGTGTTTGGCGTGCTCAATTGCTGCAAGGGCAAAGGCTTTCCGCTCATTCCCGGCATAAGCCTGCTTGTGGCCTTGGGCTGCAATTCGCAGGAACTGCTGCTGCACGAGCGCGATGCGCAAGGACTGTGCGCCTATGTGGGCAGTTACTGTTCGGACAGTGTGCTCGGCGTCTGCCTGACCAAGAAGAAGGTCTATTGCTGCTTTGAATCCAAACTGTCGCGCATCCTGCAGGAACAGGGCCGCCAGCAACTGAACAAGCCCTGGGGCAAGCCAAAGACCGAAAGCTGCGCCGGTTTCACCATAGACGAGTTCGCACGGCTCGATCTCAGCCAAATGGATTTCTCCGAAGTCTATGCCGAGTTCACCGATGCTGCACGCCTGCCCGACGAGATGCAGGCGACCCAGGATATCCAGCAAAAGATCGAGGATTATTATGCAACGCATGGCAACTAAACGCCGGTTACACAGCTGCTCGCGCTTGAGCAGAACCATTTTCGCAATCGCACTGTGCTACATGGGCGCCAGCCCCGAGTTTGCGCTTGCGCAGACACCGGAGGCCGGAGTTACAGAAGGCGCAAATAGCGATGCCTTCTACTGCCAGAACCGCAAGCTTGGCTATTGGTTCTACTGCGAAAAACCCAAAGCCGCGCCAAAAGCAAAACCGCAAGCACCGCCCCCAAATGCAGTGAGCCAGCTCGATGCGATTACTGCCGAACTGCGTGAATTGAAAGCACGCGCCATTCTCGAGCCTACCAACGAGAATGTAACCGCTTATGTGCGTTTCCAGCGCGCGCAGCTCGACCGGGCTTCACTGTTCAGTGATGTTTGGCAGAGGGCGATCTGGCAGGACCCCGACCTCGATTATACGCTGCAACGTCCGGTTTCGACCTTGGGCAAGCGGCAATGGCAGGACGCGCGGACGAGCGAACGTAACAACGTTATGCAAAATCTAGGGCGCCGTTACGGGCTCTTCTATTTCTTCGCGCAGAGCTGCGGTGCTTGCGAGGTTATGTCGCCAATCGTTCAGTCGGTAGCGGGAACCTGGGCAATAACTGTCCGAGCCATTTCAACAGACGGCGGCCCGTCGCGCCATTTCCCCAACTACACTGTCGAGACCACGCAGCGCAGCAAGATGGGGCTGGAGCCCAAGATTACACCCGCCGTCGTGCTGTGGGACGCAGAGCAGCGCCGCGCCATTCCCATTGGCTACGGCGTCATGTCGGCAGACGAACTGCTCGACCGCATTTACCTCCTCACCACAAAGGAAGCCGGACATGATTACTAAAGCATCGCGCCAAAAAGTGGGTACCGGTTTTTGGCACCAGCGATGCGCATCGAAACGCATCAAACGCGCAACCGCGGCATTGCTTATCGTCGCCCTGCCCTTTCAAGCTGCCTATGCCGATGTCGGAAGCTCGATGGATAACTTCCTGACAGACGTTGGCGGTGCCGCCAACGTTACTGGTCCGACTGCGTTTGAGGGACAGGCCGCGGGCTATTATAGCCTCGGCAATGTCTGGACGCGTTATCCGCAAAAGACGACCAACATTGCCAATCTGCAACTGCCGCGCGCGCGGGCTGGCTGTGGCGGCATTGATATATTTGCTGGCAGCTTCAGCTTCATCAATGCGAGCGAAATTGTCGCGATGCTGAAAGCCGTCGCCAACAATGCGGTAGGTTTCGCCTTCAGCCTGGCGATCGACACCGTCTGCCCTGAATGCTCGAAAATCATGCAGGAGTTCAGCCAGAAAGCGCAGTTGATGAACAATCTCAACATCAACAGCTGCGAAATGGCGCAGGGCCTGGTGGGCGGTATCTGGCCCAAAGGCGATTTGGCTGACAAGGCGATCTGCGAAGCCATTGGCAATAGCGAGGGTATCTTTACCGACTACGCCGCTGCCAAGCATGGCTGCGGCACGCGCGGGCAGCGGACGAGCACGACCGAACAAGGTGCTGGCAAGTATGACGATGTGAACACCGGGGTGCCACGCAATTATACTTGGACCATCCTCAAAAAATCGGCCTTCTTTTCGCCAAACGGGACATTCGACCGCGAGCTCGCCGAATATGCCATGACGCTCATAGGCACGATTATTTACGTACCGCCAAAGGATGACGAGCCGGGTAAGTTCGTTCCCTTTGCAGGTGACGCCTCATCAACATTGGTGACCGCCCTGCTCGACGGCACACAAGGCAGCGCGATCAAGATCTTCGACTGCGATGAGCCCGACAAGTGTCTCAATCCCGTATTCAAATCATTGAGCCTGCCAACGTCCAAAGCGCTTCGTCCTCGCGTTGCCGCCCTCATCGAAGGCATGGTTCAAGCCATCCGCGATGACACGCCAATCACCGAAGCACAAAAAGAACTGCTCCAGGTCGCATCGGTGCCACTGTATAAAATCCTCACCGTACAGGCAGCTTATGGCCGCGGCATGCCAACCGATGACCGTGAGACACTGGCCGAGATTGCCAGCGTCGATCTGCTGTTCGCCGTTCTCGACCGGATTGTCGGTGAAGCAGGCCGCTCAATGTCGAGCTTCATCGGGGCTGACGACGCCAAGATCGCGATGTGGCAAGGCCAGATGAATGCGGTACGCCAGAGTCTCGCTGACGGGCAGACCAACACGCATCTGCGCGTGAATGCGATCATGCAGATCATCGAGAAGACGGCCTTCATCGAGAATGTCCTCGCGGCTCAAATGTCGCCGGGCATGGCAGCCTCGCTCGACTGGTCGCGCGCGGTCCAGAACCGCGCGCTCGTCAACTAAGCAAATCCTGAGGAAGCAGATTCATGGTCGAAATCTACACGGTTGGTGGCGGCGACTATCTGGTCAATGTCTTTCAGGCCGTTGCTGCCTGGACCGGTGATGGGGGCTATAAAAGCCTGCTCCAGGTCGTGATGGTTATGGGTCTGGCGCTGTCTGCCGTTACCCTTGCTTTCAACCAGGACTGGCGTGCATGGATCAACTGGTTTCTGGGCGCGACCCTCATGTACACCTGCCTCATGGTGCCAAGGCTCGACGTGCATGTCACCGACCGGCTGAACCCGAGCCTTGCGCCTGCACAAATCAGCAATCTGCCTTTGGGTCTGGCGCTGATGGCAAGTTTCACCAGCCAGATTGGCGATTATCTAACAGGTGCATCCGAAGTGGTGTTCGGCCTGCCCGGCGATCTCAATTACACCAAAAACGGCATGATCTACGGCTCACGGCTTTATGACGCGACGCGGTCGCTACGCATCTCCGACCCAGAATTTGCTGCAAATCTTGACGAGCATTTCCGGCAATGTGTTTTCTACGACGTGTTGCTCGGCCGCTATTCGATGAAGCAGCTTGCCGAGAGCAGCGATATCTGGACGACGATCGCGCCCGGTAGCCAAGCGCGCGCGCAAAAATTCCTGACCCGCGACGCGGGCAACGGTACGGTTAGTGCC
>JANLSY010000183.1:0-3272 GCA_031362665.1 Sphingomonadales bacterium | reverse complement strand
GATGCTCACCCGGCAACATCTTCGTCAATTTCTCGATTGCCGGACCCGCCGCACCATTGCCCGCATCCCAGCCGATGCGGAATGCCTTTTTGGGTGCCGCTTCGGCAACGCGGGCGACATATTGGTCGAGGATATCCAGATGTTCGGAAGTACCCGTGCCGTCGGCCCAATCCCCTGACGCCGCCATGCAGCCCAGCAACTGGATATCCGCCCCGAAAAACGGACGCCCCTGGAGGACCATCTTGAAGCCGTTATAATTGGCAGGATTGTGGCTGCCGGTTATCTCGATGCCGCCGTCTACACCTTCCAGAACGGCCTCGGCATAATATAGCATCGGCGTTGGGCCCATGCCGATGCGGACAACATCGACGCCACTGTCATTCAGCCCGCGCACCAATGCTTCTTCAAGCATCGGAGAACTGACACGTCCGTCATAACCGACTGCGGCTTTCTTGCCGCCGGCGCGAACAAGGCACGTGCCAAAGCCGCGCCCGATCGCATAGGCGTCATCTGCGCCCAGCGTTTCATCAATGATCCCGCGAATGTCATATTCGCGCAGCGAGGTTGGATGAAAATTGTGAGTCACGTGAAGCTCCTGAAACTGTCTGCGCGCCCGTTAGCGCGCCTTTGTGTCTAATTCACGTAACAAAAGGTCGCGCGCCTCGTTTAGTTCCTTGGCGCGATCTTCGCTGCCTCCTGTGTCGGGATGGTTTTTGGCGATTAACGCGCGGTGGCGTTCGTTAATATAAGCGGCATCGTCAAAGCGCGACACGCCGAGCATGAAGCGTGCCTTGTCAATTTTAGAGGGGTCGACGGCATATTGGTCGCTCTGCTTGGCGCGCGTACCAAACAGCCGCCAGGTGAGCCCGCGATACCAGGTGACGCCGACGCCGATGGCAATCACCCCAATGAGTAGATTTCCGCGTGCTGCAAGGAACGCGCCCGCTAGCCCTAGCAAGATCGGCAGCAATTGCTGTGTTCGAAGCTTACCCTTCCAAACCGCGAACCCCAGCGCAGCAATGATTAAGGCTATGATTAGACCCATCAGACGAGCGCCGCGCTATGCAGCTCGGGTAGCGCGAGGCCCGTCACCAATTCGCGCAATTCCTGCCGCGCGACGATATGCGCGGTAGCGAGCTGGCCAAGATGGCCCTTGTCGATGAGCGTGAGGCCAGACGGAAACAGCTCGCGATAAATCACGCGCTCGTTAAGCCCAGGCACCGAACGGAAACCGACGCGCTTAGACAATTCGGCAATCGCATCGGTCATCCGCTGCTGGTTGCGCGCCTCCATATTGTGCAGGCGATTGCGCACCACCACCCAGTCAATAGTTACGCCGTCGGTTTTGGCGCGCTCCTTGCGGGCTTCCCAGATCAGTTCGGCGTAAAAGCTTAACTTGCGGACCTTGAAATTCTCCGCATCGACTTGCCCGATCAGGTCGAAATCGACGAAACTGTCATTGATCGGCGTTACCAATGTATGCGCGCGCGTCGCAACGAAGCGTGCGTACTTGTCGTCGCGGCCCGGCGTATCGAAAATCAGGAAATCATTTTCGCGCCCCAATTTGTCGATCTGTTGCTCCAGCTTGGCGAGCGATTCATGCTCGAACACCTCAAACTGCGGCATTGGCAACGTTATACCGCGCCGTTTCATCGTATCGCGGCGATTTTCCAGATAACGGTGCAACGTGCGTTGGCGCGAATCGAGGTCGATGCAGCCGACGCGCGCGCCGCGAGAAGCCAACGCAATCGCGACATGAACGGCGGTTGTCGACTTGCCAGTGCCACCCTTTTCATTGGCGAACACGATATGATGTGGTCCAGCCATAACTGCGATTTTGCCCCTATCTGATAAAAGCCTTGAAATGCCCTGATTGCATCTCGCATAGCGTTCGCAACAGCCATTAGACAAGGCGGCAGGCCTGTGCAAACCATCAATACACTTGACTCATTGCGGGACAATCTCGCCGCGCTGCGGCGGGAAAAGGGGCGGATAGCCCTAGTGCCAACGATGGGTGCACTTCATGCAGGGCACATGGCATTGGTCGAGGCAGCGAAGAAGGCTGCAGATTCGGTGGTGGTTTCGATCTTCGTCAATCCGGCCCAGTTCGGACCGAATGAGGATCTGGACGCCTATCCACGAACATTGGAAAGCGATTCCGCAAAGCTGGTTGAGTTCGGCGTGGACCTATTATGGGCACCGAGTGCGGCAAGCGTCTATCCTAAGGGCTTTGCCACCAAGGTCCGGACCGGTGGACCAAGTGAGGGTTTTGACGGTGCGGCACGGCCGGGGCATTTCGATGGCGTTGCACTGGTGGTCGCGAAACTTTTCAACCAGGTGCAACCCGACATCGCGTTTTTCGGAGAAAAGGATTTTCAGCAATTGGCTGTGATCCGTCAAATGGCGAGGGACCTAGATTTTGCGCTTGAGATAATCGGCGTGCCCATCGTGCGTGATGCAGACGGTTTAGCGCTGTCATCACGTAATGCCTATCTCAGCATGGACGAACGCAGCGCAGCATTGGCGCTACCGAGGGCGCTCAGTATCGCGGCCGAAGCAATACGCGTAGGCGGCGATGTGCAGACCATTACAGAAGCTGCCACCGCCGATTTATTGGCGGCAGGCTTTGCCCGGGTCGATTATTTCGCGCTCGCCGATGCCTCCACACTTGAGCAGCTTCATGATTTTGACGGGCGGAGCGCTCGGCTGCTGGCGGCAGCGAAAATCGGAAAAACCCGCCTGATCGACAATATTGCTATCTGAGGCGTTTCTCTAATCCATCGCAGAATGGATGAAGTTTTTGCGCTTTGCGTTAACCATTTGTTATCCATGTTCGACGAAGTTGGCCTCACACAGTGGATGTGTGGGGGCAGAAACATGGGTAACAGTCTTAAAAGCGCGAATTTTTTGATGGAAAGTCGTCTGGCCGATGCGGCCCGCGGCAGCGCAGATGCATTATATGATCTCGGTATGGCTTATTCGACCGGCAGCGGCGGCGTCGACGTTGATCTGATCGAAGCGCATAAATGGTTTAACCTCGCCGCGTTGAACGGCAGCGAAGCCGCCATGATGTGCCGCGCGGATATCTCCGACGACATGACCGCGCGCGAAATTGCCGAGGCGCAACGTCAGGCCCGCGCATGGTTGCAGGCAACCGATCAGCGCCGCGCCGCTTGAGCGCACTTTTGCGGGACATTTGCGCCCGGCCAAGCTAAATGCGGCGCATGTCTAAACCCGTTATTGTGACCGGCGCTGCCGGATTTATCGGCCAT
>JANLSY010000158.1:0-15477 GCA_031362665.1 Sphingomonadales bacterium | reverse complement strand
CGGCTGCCGATGGTAGGCGACTCGGTGCGCACAACGCTCGTGCCAGCATTGCTCATCGCTATGATCGCATGGCAGCCATTATTCGCCACTGGACGGCGGACACGTGCGCTCGCGGTGATCGTCGGCGGCGCTGGCGTAGCTGCATTCCTCTGGTTGCTGGCAAAGCAAGTCGCCGACATCGTCTCGCCATCCGATTTTATCCGGCTCGGCTTTGCCGAACGCGCGGTGCTTACACAGATGCTGTTTGCGCTTGGCTGGGTCGCGCTGCGGCAATTCAGGTTGAACCCCGAAAGGCGCTCTCTGCGGGCCGCAGGTTTGCTTTTATCTTCCATCGCACTTTTCCGCGTGATCTGGTTTGACCTGCTCGTCCACAATCCGGTCATGGACCCACAGGCCGTTGGTCCCGTGCCGATCGCCAACCTGCTTACCGGGCATTTTGCGCTCACGGCGCTCTGGCTTTGGTTGCTTTCGCGTACTACGCCGGAGAGGCTAGAGCTTCCGGTTCGGGGACTCAGCCTCGGCATGATGATAGTCACCATGCTCGCCACGATCCGGCAAGCGGTGCAAGGCAGTCTGGTGTCTGGCGCGGGCATCGAAACCGGCGAGAATTACCTGTATTCCGCAGGGTTGCTAGCGCTGTCAATAGGATGGCTCGCGCTCGGTATTTCGCGGGCCAGCAAATTGCTGCGTATTGGCGGTTTGACGTTGCTTACTCTTGTAACATTCAAGGTTTTCCTGATTGACGCCGCTTCGCTTACCGGCATTTTGCGTATCCTCTCTTTCCTTGGGCTTGGCATCACCCTGATCGGGATCGGCTGGGCTTATGGGCGATTAATGGGATTGGGCAAAGCTCCGGCGGAACAACCGGTTGGATAAGTCGTTCTGCTCGGCAAGGAGCAAGTCATGGCGACAATTTTGGACATTGCAGGCAAACCGCTGCCACCGCGCAACCGGACGAAACGCCGTCTGAGGGCACAGGATTTGCGCGATCTGGTAAAGATACTGTTGGTATTTTTGGTGATCGTCATCGGCTTTTTCATGTTCGCCCCAAACCGCGAAGCCGCCGAAGGAACCGACATCGCCGCCGCGCAACGGTCGCAAGGATAATCCTCGCCATTTTCCTTAATAGCGAGGGTCGGCCCGATAAGCCTTGGACAAACCGGTTCCCGCGCTCTAACGCGCCTGACGATGCTGAAACGCCTCTATGACTGGATGATGGAAAAGGCAGGCCATGCGCATGCCGAGCGCTGGCTGTTTCTGTTCTCCTTTGTCGAATCGAGTTTTTTCCCGATCCCGCCGCACCCGTTACTTGGCCTGATGTGCCTTGCGCGACCCGACAGGGCATTGCGTTATGGCGCGGTCTGCACATTGGCGTCGGTATTGGGCGGGCTGTTTGGTTATGCAATCGGCTACTTCGCCTATGAAACTATCGGTGTTTCGCTGTTGAAAGCGCTGGGCTTGTGGGACAGCTTCCCCGCCGCCGCCTGTTACCTGCGCGAGTTCGGCGCGGAAATCATACTCATCAAAGGCGCGACGCCGATCCCGTTCAAATTGTTGACGCTGACCGCCGGATTCATCCAAATGAACCTGTTTACCTTCATCTGGGCTAGTGTCCTTTCGCGCGCCTTCCAATTCATGCTCGTCGGGTTTCTATTCTGGAAATTTGGTCGCCCGATCAAGGCCTTCATCGACAAATATCTGGCATGGGTGACCGCCGGTTTCCTTGCCCTAGTCGTCGGTGGTTTTGTCGCTTTCTCGCTACTCGCCGGTGGCGGCGCGGAAAAAAGCGATAAATGTTCCGGCGTGAGATCGATCGAGCGACTTGCGCTTACAGCTTAGTTTCCTGTTAATCATAAAACTGCTAGATCAGCGCTATGGATAATAGCTCGCGCAATATCGTCGCTTTCATCGCCACAATTACGGTCGCGGCGTTACTCATCATGGCTGCCCGCAATTATGCGGAATCGCAAAAGACCGAAAAGCCCACAGAAGTTGCTGAAAAGGCTGCGAAGCCCGAAACGCCGACTGTCGATGCCAGCAACGAAGCCCTCGCCAACCCGGAAACCGATCCGCAGAATCCGGACGAAGAGATTGTCGAGGAAGACGCTGAAATCATCATGGGTGAGCCGAGTATGAATCTCGAACAGGGTGGAAACGCGACGTACGCGCCGCCGCCCGCGCAGTCGGAAACGCCGGCCGAACAATAATCAGGTCGCGAACAACATTCCGTCGTCGGCAAAGGCCTTGAACTCAAGCGCATTGCCGCTGGGATCGCAAAAGAACATTGTCGCCTGTTCGCCTACTTCGCCTTTGAAACGAATATGTGGCTCGATGCCGAATTTGGTTCCAGCCGCCTTGAGCCGTTCCGCCAATTGTTCCCATTGCGACATGGTCAGTACAATGCCGAAATGCGGGACCGGGACATCGTGGCCGTCGACAGAATTATGGATTGGTCGGGGTTGCATCGCTGGATCGAGATGCGCCACGATCTGGTGTCCGTAAAAATCGAAATCGATCCACTGGGCAGACGACCGGCCCTCGTCGCAGCCCATGACATTGCTATAGAAATGCCTTGCTTCGGCCAGATCGTGGACCGGGAAAGCGAGATGAAACGGTCGCAGGGTCATTGCTTGACCGGCTTTGGCAAAGGCGCTTCGACGGCATCGGCAATCGCCAGCTCTTTATTCATCTGTTTGGTACATGCCGCAACCGTCGCATCGTTGTTCGCGCGCGCCGCACGCGCCTGCGCCACCTCGGTCATCGCCACCGCCACCAACTCGCGTGGCTGTCCGGTTTCGAACATGATGCGGTCGCCGACAATTCCGGCCCAGCGACGGCCTTTCGCCTGAACATCGGAGCCCGCAACAATGCCCCGCTTTTGCGAATTCGCGAGCACAGCGATTTCGACAACGCACGAAATATCACGTTGATGGACTTCTGTGAGCGGGGTGGGCGCGGCAAGGACTAGTGCGAAAATGAGCATGGCTCCTGATTAGCAGGCACAGCCTGAACCGCAAGCAACCGCTCCGTCATTTCACGCAATTCTGATTAGATATACCGAGGGCATGCTAGGATCCCGAAATCGGCCGATTGCTTTTGTCATAATGCATGGGCAAAGACGGCGCCGTGCAGAAAATCTCAGATATTTTCCAAAAATTCCCGCGCCTAACCGCGCTGATTGCCGGTGCAATATCCGCCTTTGGCTTCGTCCCTTGGGGACTTTGGCCGCTGACACTCATCTGTTTTGCGCTGCTAATTCATCTGGTAGCGCAGGCGGGGACGGGCAAGAGCGCCTTTACGCTTGGCTGGCTGTTCGGAGTTGGGCATTTCAGCATCGGCAACCAGTGGATCGCGGTAGCCTTCACCTTTCAGGCAGCGATGCCGATTTGGCTCGGCTATGTCGCCGTGGTGACGCTGGCGCTGTATCTGGCGGTCTATCCTGCGTTGGCGGCGTTGGGGGCTTGGCGGGTTGCGAGCCTGGTAAGACCTCCCCGTAACGGAGAGGTGGCAGCGCGAAGTGCTAACGGAGGGGTGACGCCCGATCAGGAGGGCGTTACCCCTCCAATATCCGCCTCCGCCGCGCTCAAGCGGACGGTCCCCCTCCCCGTTCCGGGAAGGTATTCTGTCACCCTCCCCCTCATACTCGCTTTCGCTGGAGTGTGGATTATCACGGAATGGCTGCGAAGCTGGGTGTTTACAGGTTATGTCTGGAACCCGCTTGCAGCCATCACGATGGCAGAGACGGCAACTCCCGCCACGGTCGTTGGCACCTATGGCCTCTCTGGTATGCTGGTGGCGCTGAGTGGTCTGATACTGATGCTGGTGCAAAGGCAATGGCGGAACGGCGCGATCATCGGTGGTATGCTCGCCTTGATGTGGGTTGCTCCGGCACTAACGTCCGCAAATAGCAGCATCATTGCCGCTGTGGACAGCAAGGGAAGCGAGCGCACATCGCTCACCATCGTCCAACCCAATATCAGCCAAGCCGACAAATATGCCCCCGGCTATGACGCGGTCAACTTCGCCAAGCTGGCGATGAACAGCCGTCCGGCCCCAGACCAAGGCCCGCGCCTGTTGCTTTGGCCCGAGGCTGCGCTGCCCGATTATCTCGAGGACGGCTATCCCTACCGTTATTACCAGTTCCAGCCGGGCGAAAGCGCCGCAGGCGCTCGCAGGCGGCTGACCACCTTGATGGGTGAAGGCGATGTGCTGGTCACCGGCGCGAACCGGCTGGTTATCGAAAAAGGACAACTTGTTGCGGCGCGCAATAGCGTTTCCGCTCTCGATTCAAACGGCAAATTGCTAGGCCATTACGACAAGGCGCATCTCGTACCTTATGGCGAATACCTACCTATCCCCTGGCTACTACGACCGCTGGGGTTGGCCCGGCTGGTGCCGGGCGATCTCGATTTCTGGCCCGGGCCGGGCGCGCAGACTTTGACAGTCAAGGTCGGCGGTCGTCCGATGAAGATCGGCTTGCAAATTTGCTATGAAATCATCTTTTCCGGACAAACGGTGGACGGCAAGAACCGCCCCGATTTCATCTTCAATCCGTCGAACGACGCATGGTTCGGCACCATCGGTCCGCCGCAGCATCTGGCGCAGGCGCGGCTGCGCGCTATCGAGGAAGGCTTGCCCGTAGTTCGCGCTACGCCGACCGGGATTAGCGCGATAATTGATTCCGACGGCCGTATCGTCGAGAGCCTGCCGCTCGGCAAACCGGGCCGAATTGACGCGCGGTTGCCGGTGGCGAAACCCCCGACCGTATTCGCGCGATATGGCAATGTACTTCCTCTCGCTTTTGCCGGGCTGCTTATCGCTTTTGCGCTGTTACCGCTTGCCCGCCGCAAAGCTTCCCGCTAAGGGCGCGGCACGATATAAAGAATTCTTTATACGCAGACACAGCCAAATGACTGGAAAAACCATGCGCGCCAATTACCTTTTCACTTCCGAATCCGTGTCCGAAGGACATCCCGATAAGGTTGCCGACCAGATTTCCGACTCGATTGTCGACCTGTTCCTGTCCAAAGACCCCGAAGCGCGTATTGCGTGCGAGACGCTGACCACGACGCAGCTTGTGGTGTTGGCCGGCGAAATTCGTGGGCGCGGCATCATGGACGAGGACGGTAACTGGGCGCCAGGCGTTCCCGAGGAAGTCGAAGCGACCGTGCGCCGCACAGTAAAGGAAATCGGTTACGAGCAGGAAGGTTTCCACTGGGAGACGTTACGCTTCGAAAACAACCTACACCCGCAATCGGCGCATATCGCGCAAGGCGTGGATGCATCAGGCAACAAGGACGAGGGCGCCGGCGACCAGGGCATCATGTTCGGCTACGCCTCGACAGAAACCCCCGACCTCATGCCCGCCACGCTGGATTACAGCCACAAGATCCTCGAGCGCATGGCCGCCGACCGCCATTCGGGCAAGGCACCGTTCCTAGAGCCAGACGCCAAGAGCCAGGTAACTCTGCGCTATAACGCGCAAGGCGTGCCGGAAGCCGCAACAGCAATTGTCGTCTCAACGCAACATGCCAAGGGCTATGACGAAGGCGAAAAAGAGGCCGAGCTCCGCGCTTACGTGAAGGGAGTCATCGCCGACCTCCTGCCCGCGAACCTCCTTACCGAAACCGAATACCATATCAACCCAACCGGCAGCTTCGAAATCGGCGGCCCCGATGGCGACGCTGGCCTTACCGGGCGAAAGATTATCGTCGATACCTATGGCGGTGCCGCTCCGCATGGTGGCGGCGCGTTTTCAGGCAAGGACCCGACCAAGGTCGACCGTTCGGCCGCCTATATCACGCGTTATCTTGCCAAGAATATCGTCGCAGCTGGCTTCGCCACACGCTGCACCATCCAGCTTGCGTACGCCATCGGCGTTTCCAAACCGTTATCGCTATATGTCGATACACACGGCACTGGCACAGTCGGCGACGATGCGATCGAGGCCGTTCTGCCAACACTCGTCGATCTTACCCCGCGCGGCATCCGAACGCATCTTGGCCTCAATAAGCCGATCTATCGCAAGACCGCAGCCTATGGGCATTTCGGTCGGAAAGCCGAAGGTGATTTTTTCCCTTGGGAACGCACCGATCTTGTCGATAGGCTCAAGGCAGCGCTTGGCTAAATAGTGCTTTATACAAGGGCCAATGTGTAGGAGGCAGAGACGGGCTCCGGCGACAGCTGAACCCGGTTCCTTCCCTCGTTTTTAGCCTTGTAAAGCGCCATATCGGCACGCCGCATCGCGTTGCTAATCGCCTCATCCGGATCGATCAATGCCACACCTATGCTTGCGGTAAAGTTGATCCCATGATGCGGGGGTGATATCCGAACAGCTGCAATCGACGTGCGCAGAAGCTGTGCAAATTGCATGGCTGCTTCCCGTTGCGCTTCGAAGACTAGAACAGCGAACTCCTCACCGCCAAGGCGGGCTACTTTGCCAAAGCCGCTGCAACTTTTTTGAAGCGTGGATGCAATCGCGACGAGCACCGCGTCGCCGACTGCATGACCATAAGCGTCGTTGACTTGCTTGAAATGATCTAGATCTATCATCATCACCGCAGCGACCGACGGTGCCTCTTGACCTTGTTGTTCGATAAATCGCTCATAGCCTCGACGATTGGCAATACCGGTTAGCGGATCGACCGTTGTAGCGGCGTGGTGTCGTTCGACAATATCCGCGGTGATTGCAAGTATCAGCAGGATCGCCAGCGCCAATGTGATGACGGCAGATGTAAAGTAGAACATCATCATATATTGTGACCAAAGCGAGCCTGCTGCGTATTCCCGCGACTGGTCCATCGCAAAATACAGCCCGAACCGGACGACGTACGAGAGCCAAGTCAAGGTTATCGCGCCCGCCGTCAGCCTGTCGAGCATGCCAAGGTTAGACCGGAAAAACCGCGGGAGCACGACAGTAATGATGGCAATACACACAATACTTGCATTCGGCACTCGCACTGCCACGCTGTCGACGACGAAGGTTGCCCACAAATTGATCGCAAGGCCGACACCGAAGAGGACGGCGACGGGCTTGCGTGGCGTTCGATCACCATGCCGCACAAGAAATGCATCAGCCGTGAGAATCAGCACCAGCCAGTGCAGCGGAACCGCCAATGCAAAAAACCAAGACGGAAACAAATGGCGCTGCGTATCGAGAATGATCGCCAAAACAGCGATGCCGAAGGCGGCCGCACCTTTGCGTGCCGACCCAGGATCACCTTCAGCGCGCGCAATTACTATGAATACGGCGGTAAACACCGCGTACATCACCGGCAATAACCAGAAAAAGATGGTATTTGCGACCATGCCGAACCGTTTATGCGGCAAAGGATAAATTCCATTTAACAAGATTTTAGCTGGCTTTTGCCGGGGCCGCAATTCGGCGCTCACTTGAAATAATGGGACTATCGTATAATCGCGCGCCAATGACCGCATACAAATCTGGTGACCCGACCACGCTCAACCGCCTTTATGGGCGGTCGAAGGGCAAGAAACTGCGCACCGAACAAAATGATTTATTAGACGAACTTCTTCCCCAAATATCGATCCCGAATGATGGCGAGCTATCGGCGTTGTCGCTGTTTGGTGATGGCCGCCCGATGCATTTCGAGATCGGTTTTGGCGGCGGCGAACATCTGGCCTTTCGAGCCGACCTGCTCCCCGACCATGGCTTCGTCGGCTGCGAACCTTTCGTCAACGGCGTGGCGCAAGCCCTCACCCATATTCGCGATGGCGGATTGCCCAATGTCCGCCTGCATATGGGTGACGCGCTCGAAGCATTACGGCGCGTGCCAGATGGATCTTTGAGCTTTGTCTATCTGCTTCATCCCGACCCTTGGCCCAAGGCGCGACACGCGAAGCGACGGATGATGAATGACGGCCCGGTCGAGTTAATCGCGACAAAACTCAAAAACGGTGGCGAATTTCGTTTCGGTACCGATCATCCAGTATACCTGCGTCATGCCCTGATGGTCATGCAGCGCCAACGGCGCAGCTTCGAATGGCTATGCGAGAAATCCGGCGATTTCCAGAACCGCCCGGGAGGTTGGCCCGAAACCCGTTACGAAGCCAAAGCCCGCCGGATCGGTCATGAAGTTTGGTATTTCAGATACCGGAAAATCTAGCGTGGGGCGTTACTGCCGGCTTCGACCTTTTCGACCCATTCGGGATAGAAGCTCGGTGCACGCTTTGACCAGCCCGGTGCAGTTGCTGCCGCTTCGCTGATCGATTGAAGCAATATCTTACGCCGGTCGGGCTGCAAATGCGGCATCGAAGCGGCCGCGCAAAAGGCAGCGGGCAACCAAGGCCGCGCATCAGCGCCTATCAGGCGTTCATATAGGAACCGATAGGCAGAGAATCCGTCGATTCGGCTTTGTCCGAGATCGAAAGCTGAAATCGTTACGAGCTGCGCCAGGAACGGCTCGGCATCCTCAATCGAACTGCTGTCGGGCACCATCGCACGGACATCGGGCAATCGGTTGTAAAAGCTATGCTGTGCCTTGATTGTCGACGCTTCGACAGCATCACGCGACCAGAGCGCGATGGCATCTTTGCGATCGAAAGCCACGTCGAGTGACCGGCGAATATAACGTTGAGTGGCAGCGCTAAAGCTCGCAAACTCCTTGATTTCCGCCAAAGTCAAAAGACCGGGCGCACCGTTGCTCGTTGTCGTCATGGCACCAATTCCCCTGTTACCACAGACTGCGATATTTGCGCCAACATGGTTAATGAATGATTGACGAAGTGCAAGCTGCAAAAAGTTTCGACTAAATCGGGTGAGCTTTCGACAAGAAGCGCGACGAACCGTGCAACAAAGCGAAAATGCGCTATTGCAGTGCGATGCAAGTTGCCCATCCCCGCAAAGCACTGGTCGGACACCAGATGGCGCTTTTGACGATCATCGGTTTCTGGGCATTCTATGCGTTGATTCTGTCGCTGCGCGCGGCTTTGCTGGATTTTCCTTCGCAGCCCGAGCTCTTCGAACGGAGGCTGATCGTCGCGATTGCGGGTATTGCGATTACTTGGATGCTCTATTTCGGTCTGCGATTTGCGGATCGCCAATCGCTGGCGTTTCGCGTGACCACCGCCGCTGTCGCTGCCGCGCCTTGTGCATTATTGCTGGCATCGGCCAACGTCTACATCTTCAATTTTTACGACCCGATCAGCCTTTTCAAGGACCCCAACCTAGGCAAATCGGTCGAGGAATTGCGCGAGCAGATCGGCTTGTCGTTCTGGCAGGAAATTGCAGATATTGCGGTCACGCATTATTTTTTCATGATTGCTTGGGCATCGCTTTATGTAGCTTTGGGCTATGCACGCGAAGTCCGTGAGGCCGAGCGGAAGGCATCGCGCTTTGCCCAAGCTGCCCAAGACGCCGAACTTCGTTCGCTCCGTTATCAGGTCAACCCGCACTTCCTGTTCAATACATTGAACTCGTTGTCCAGTCTGGTGATTACCGGCAAACCGCAGGCTGCTGAAGCGATGATCCAGAACCTGTCAAACTTCTACCGAACCAGCCTGTCAAGCGACCCTCTTGAGGATGTCACACTTGCTGAAGAAGTCGAATTGCAACGATTGTATCTGGAGATCGAAAAGATTCGCTTCCCCGAGCGGCTGAAGCCTTCCATCAATATCCCGCCAGAGTTAATGAACCAATATGTCCCTGCACTGATCCTGCAGCCTTTGGTTGAAAATGCGATTAAATATGGCGTTTCACGCGCCAACCGCCCGGTTGCCGTTCACATCAGCGCGGAAAAGCGGAATGATATGATGATTATCGAGGTCACCGATGATGGCGAACCAATGGTATCGGGCAAAGATAAAGGCAGCGGCATCGGGTTGGCCAATGTGCGCGACCGTCTAGAGGCTCGTTATCGCAGCGCCGCATCGCTCGAAGCAGGCCCCAAAGACGGGGGCGGTTTTTCGGTTAAGTTGTCCCTACCATTAAGCCACAGGCTACCAGTATGACACGACTGCGGACGATGATTGTAGATGACGAACCGCTCGCGGTCGAGCGGTTGCAAATCCTTTGTAACGACCAGCCCGAAATCGAGGTGGTCGGAACCGCCAGCGACGGTGTGGCAGCGCTGCGAATGGCCCAGCAATTGTATCCCGACCTGATATTCCTAGACATTGGCATGCCAAAAATGGACGGTATCAATGCAGCCCGTGCCTTAGGCCTGATGGAGCGGAAACCAGCCATTGTGCTTGTGACCGCCTATGATAACTTTGCCGTCGAAGCGTTCGATCTCGACATAGTGGATTATGTCCTTAAGCCGGTATCGGGTGAGCGGCTCGGGCGAGCCGTGGCGCGGGCGCAATTGGTGCTGGATTCACCTCAGTCAAAGACGGATGTCGCAAACGATGGCAGCTACGCCAGCGAGTTTTGGGTCTCGCACCGCGCCGAACTCATCCGAATTGCCGCTGTAGATATCGAACGGATCGAGGCTGAACGCGATTATATGCGGCTTTATACGGGCCAACGCAGCTATCTGCTCCATCAGACAATCTCGGCGCTCGAACAACGTCTGAACCCCGAACAGTTCCAGCGAATCCATCGCAGCCACATCGTCCGCCGCGACCTGATCACCGGCCTCCGACACGAAGGCGGCGGCGTCTGGCATGCACTGTTAGGCGAAGATTTATCGATGCGGATCGGACGAAAATATCTCGCCGACGTAAAAAAACTCGCAGGCAAATAAAACCCCGGCGGAATAACCACCGGGGTTTCGTTTCTGCAAGGTAGCATTTTAGTTGCCGACGATTGCTTTATCATCAAACGATGCGAGTTGCCGATTTTGCACATAGGCGGCAATGGTTTGCTCGGCTTTTGGCATGGCACGCGACATAGCGTCCTTTTCGCATTGATTTTGGTCAGTGCGTTCATTCAGGGTAATCGCGCGCGGGCTTCCGCATACTTGTTTCACCGCTTGTTTGACGCGGATCTTGAGGCGCTCTTGGCCTTTGGCGGTAGAAAGGTCGAGGTCTGCATGCGCCACTTCTTTCGACTTCCAGTCAGCAGAAGCAGGAGCGGAAATGGCAAGCGCAGTGGCCGCCAATAATGTGGTCGCGAACAGCTTGGGGGTAGCCATTATCATATCCTTCAAATTTTCATGGCCGCAGCTTTTCGCCGTCAACCAAAGGGAGAGGGTTGCAGGCGGATAGGCAGCTGTAGCTGGGGAGCATATTTGCAAACCCGACCTGCGACGATTCATCTACACCGGGTGTGTTGCCTGCGCATTACACTTTCGATTAAGCGCAAAGACAGTCGATGATTCGACCAACAGCACGGCGAACATACAAAGTTGTTCGACCAACGGCATTTATAGCAATTTTATTACGGGGATTTTAGATCAATCCCGCCAGCGGGCTCGATGGGTCGGCATACATGCGCCGCCCCATTCGTCCGGCGAGATAAGCTATCCTGCCCGATTCCACGGCCAGCTTCATGGCCGTTGCCATCGCAACGGGATTTTTTGCTTCAGCAATCGCCGTGTTCATCAAAACGCCGTCACAGCCCAATTCCATGGCTACAGCGGCATCGGACGCGGTACCAACACCTGCATCTACCAGCACCGGCACATTAGCCCCCTCAACAATCAATCGGATTGTAACCCGGTTCTGGATACCTAGCCCCGAACCTATTGGTGCCCCCAACGGCATTACCGCCACAGCACCTGCGCCTTCCAACTGCTTCGCCGCGATAGGGTCATCGACGCAATATACCATCGGCAGGAAACCTTCTTTCGCCAAGACTTCGGTCGCCTTTAGGGTTTCACGCATGTCGGGATAAAGTGTCTTGGCCTCACCCAATACTTCGAGCTTCACTAGGTCCCAACCTCCCGCTTCACGAGCGAGCCGCAACGTGCGGATTGCGCTGTCGGCATCAAAGCAACCAGCGGTATTGGGTAGGTATGTATATTTTTTCGGATCAATGAAGTCGGTAAGCATCGGAGCTTTCGGATCAGACACGTTCACCCGTCGCACGGCTACAGTGATGATTTCCGCACCAGACGCGACCAGCGCCGCGGCGTTCTGTTCAAAATCTTTATATTTGCCAGTGCCTACAATCAGCCGGGATTTGAAAGTCCGGCCAGCAACCGACCAGCTATCGTCTTGCCCGCCGCCGACGAAATGGACAATCTCCAACACATCGCCATCGGCGATCCGGACATCGCCCAACGTCGAACGCGGCACGATTTCCAGATTACGTTCGACTGCAACTTTGGCCGGGTCAAGACCGATGTCGCGCACAAGATCGGCTACACTGCCGCCTGATACAAAACGTCGCGCTTCACCGTTCAGCGTGAGGGAGATGGAATCGGTAGTAATGGGAGAAATCATTTCGTCTCGCTTTTTATCTGCACGCCATATAGGGTCCGATGTCAGCAGACCGCAACTGCTGCTTTGAAGTTATTGGGGGAATTTCCTTGGCTGACCGGCCCGTTATTTTTGTGCTCAATGGCCCAAATCTCAACCTGCTCGGAACACGCGAACCCGAAATTTACGGCTACGACACGCTGGACGACATCGCGGGTCACCTTGATGACCAAGCGCGCGCAGCAGGAGCAGATATCGATTTTCGCCAGTCCAACCATGAGGGCCATTTGATCGACTGGTTGCATGAAGCATCGGCCGTCGGCGCGAAAGCGGTGCTGCTTAACGCTGCCGGTTTCACGCACACGTCGATTGCAATTCTCGATGCGGTCAAGGCAATCAAGGTGCCTGTATTCGAGGTGCACCTGTCCGATCCGCACAAACGCGAGGAGTTCCGGCATTTGAGTTATGTCCGAATGGCGGCGAAGGCTGTGTTTGCAGGACATGGCGCAAAGTCCTATGAACTCGCGCTGGACGCAGCGTTACAACTTTGACATTAGGCGCTGCAAAGCAAGAACAGGGGCGCAAGGAGCAAAAAATGGCGGCAAAATCAGGCAGCAACGGCGGCATGCAGGTCGATACAGAGCTGGTTCGCGAATTGGCGGCGATGTTGAACGATACCGGCCTCAGTGAAATCGAAGTCGAGGATGGCGAGCGCAAGATCCGCGTTTCTCGCACGATGACCGCAGTTGCCGCACCGATCACTGCTGCGCCGATGGCCTTTGCCGCGCCTGCGCAAACGGCAGCAGCGCATACCGCAGATGCCGCCCCCGTAACCGCCGCCAATTCGCTCAAGTCGCCGATGGTCGGCACGGCTTATTTGACACCCGACCCCGAAGCGGCGCCTTTCGTGACCGTCGGTCAGCAGGTTAAAGCCGGTGACACCGTAATGATTATCGAAGCGATGAAGGTCATGAACCCGATCGTTGCGCCGAACAGCGGTACGGTCACGGAAATCTATGTCGAGAGCGGCCAGCCCGTTGAGTTCGACCAGCCCCTCATGGTTATCGCGTAAAAAATGGGCATCGAAAAAATCCTGATCGCCAATCGCGGCGAGATTGCGCTTCGTATCCACCGCGCGGCGCATGAAATGGGAATCAAGACGGTTGCGGTGCATTCGACTGCGGATGCCGACGCGATGCATGTTCGCCTCGCCGACGAGGCCATCTGTATCGGGCCGCCGTCGGCGACTGACAGCTACCTCAATATTCCGGCGATCATCTCGGCGGCTGAAATCAGCCATGCTGATGCTATCCATCCCGGCTACGGTTTCCTGTCCGAAAATGCACAGTTCGCTGAGATCGTCGAAAGTCACAATATCAAGTGGATCGGTCCCAAGCCCGAACATATTCGCACGATGGGCGACAAGGTCGAGGCGAAACGTTCTGCGGGCAAATTGGGCCTGCCCTTGGTCCCCGGCTCCGACGGCGCAATTGAGGACGTCGAAGAAGCCAAGGCCATCGCGCGCGACATTGGCTATCCGGTCATCATCAAAGCCGCATCGGGCGGCGGCGGGCGCGGCATGAAAGTGGTCAATTCCGAAGAGGAATTGGAAACCCAGATGCAGCAGGCCGGATCAGAGGCAAAGGCTGCCTTTGGCGATGCCACCGTCTATCTTGAAAAATATCTCGGTAATCCGCGCCATATCGAATTCCAGATTTTCGGCGACGGAGAAGGCAATGCCGTCCACCTCGGTGAACGTGACTGCTCACTGCAACGCCGACACCAGAAGGTACTCGAAGAAGCGCCCTCGCCAATCCTGTCTACCGCCGAACGTGACCGGATGGGCAATATCTGCGCGAAAGCGATGGCCGACATGGGCTATCGCGGTGCAGGCACCATCGAGTTCCTCTGGGAAAATGGCGAATTTTATTTCATCGAAATGAATACCCGGCTGCAGGTCGAACACCCGGTGACCGAAATGATTACCGGTCTCGATCTTGTCCGCGAACAGATACGTGTGGCCGAGGGCAAGCCTTTATCGTTCACGCAGGACGAAGTGACTTTCACTGGTCATGCCGTCGAATGCCGCATCAACGCCGAAGATCCAGTCACCTTCATGCCCTCGCCCGGGACCGTGACCTGGTATCACCCGCCCGGTGGCCTGTATGTCCGCGTCGATAGCGGTCTGTATCATGGCTATAAGGTACCGCCATATTATGACAGCATGATCGCCAAGCTTATTGTCTATGGTGCCACGCGTGAGGGCTGCCTCATGCGATTGCGTCGTGCGTTAGGCGAGTTTGTCATCGAGGGAATGAAAACAACCATCCCGCTACATCAGAAGCTGCTCGAAGACCCAGATTTCCAGAATGGCAATTATACTATCAAATGGCTTGAAGAATGGCTGGCGAAAGACGCCCGTTAGGCTTTACCCGCCGCGAGGTGGCGTTGGGACTGGCGATAATCCCGCTGGCGACTTGCGCTCCTGTTCGGCCGGACAAAGACGTTGCTTTCATCCCGGCCAAAAAGGCTGCGTCCTTATCGCCTGAAGATCCCAAGCGGCTGTTGGAACTGGTGAGGCTCGATCCGTCCATCCAGCTCGATATGCGCTATGCAACTGACAATAACTTCACCGGTCGCGTGCTCTACGACTCGGCGCGGGCGTTTCTCGCAGCACCCGCCGCACAGGCAGTCGCCCGCGCCAGCAAGGCGGCGCGCGTCGATGGCTTTGGCCTGACCATATTCGACGCCTATCGTCCTTGGCGCGTAACCAAACAGCTTTGGGACGCAACGCCTGCCGGTCCCAAAAAAAATTATGTCGCCAACCCAAAGCGCGGTTCCAAACATAATCGCGGCTGCGCTATCGACCTCAGCCTGCACGATTTGGCGACCGGATTGCTTGTCGAAATGCCGAGCGGGTTCGACGACTTCTCAGAAAAAGCACATCGTGATTATATGGGCGCGTCGCCCGCCGCAATCGCCAACCGCGCCCGGTTGCAACGCTACCTGGAGTCGGAGGGCTTTGTTGGTCTATCGAACGAATGGTGGCATTTCGACTTCACTGGTTGGGAGCAATATCCGGTGATGGATATTCCGTTTGATGAGGTCCCCTGAACTAACTGTTCATCAAAACACTTCCTTTCATGAATATGTATG
>JANLSY010000154.1:0-2455 GCA_031362665.1 Sphingomonadales bacterium | reverse complement strand
TGAGATGGTCGATCGCCCACTGGTACCGGTGCTGTCGAAAATGGAATGCACCGGCATTAAAGTCGATCGCGCGGTGCTCGCACGGCTTTCGACCGAGTTCGCGAAAGCGATGGAGGCGCTGGAGAAGGAAATTCATGGGTTGGCTGGCCAGCCCTTCACCATCGGCAGCCCCCAGCAATTAGGCGAAATATTGTTCGGAAAACTGGGTTTCAAAGGCGGCAAAAAGGGCAAGTCAGGGCAATATTCGACCGATGTGACCGTACTCGAGGATTTAGCAGGGCAAGGCGTCGAAATTGCGCGCAAGGTGCTCGACTGGCGGCAATTGTCGAAGCTGAAATCGACTTACACCGACAGCCTGCAGCAACAGATCGACCCCGCCACTGGCCGCGTCCACACCAGCTACAGCCTTGTCGGTGCGCAAACAGGGCGGCTATCCTCGACCGATCCGAACCTGCAGAATATCCCGATCCGCACCGAAACGGGCCGGCAAATCCGCGATGCCTTCATCGCCGAACCCGGTAACGTCATCCTTGCTGCCGACTATAGCCAGATTGAGCTTCGGCTGGCGGCGCACATGGCCGATGTCGGACCGTTGCGTGAAGCGTTCGAAGCGGGCGAGGACATCCACGCCCGCACCGCGCAAGAATTGTTCGGCGAGGTCAATCGCGATACCCGCGGCAAGGCCAAGACGATCAATTTCTCGATCCTCTACGGCATCTCGCGCTGGGGCCTTTCGAAGCGGCTCGAATCCACGCCAGACGAGGCGCAGGCGATGATCGACACCTATTTCAAACGCTTCCCCGGAATATCAGATTATATCCAGGAAACGCTCGCCGAGGTGAAGGCGAGCGGCCATTCCACAACCCTTTTCGGTCGCAAGACATGGTTTCCGAGGATCAGCGCCCCCAACCAGAATGAACGTCAGGGCAGCGAACGCGCTGCTATCAACGCGCCGATTCAGGGCACCAGCGCCGACATCATCAAGCGCGCAATGGTGAGGATGGGGCCTGCTCTGGCGGAAGCGGGATTGCCGAACGTCAAGATGCTCTTGCAGGTGCACGACGAGCTGGTGTTCGAACTGCCGGAGGGCGATGTCGCCGAAGCAAGTGAGGTGATACGCTCTGTAATGGCAGGTGCAGCGGAACCGTTGGTTAAACTCACAGTCCCATTGGGTGTGGACATCGGCACCGGCCCAAGCTGGGGCGCGGCGCATTGACGTTACGGCTACCGCAACCGTCAAAAATCATTCTTATTTGAAGCGTCAAACTGTCGCATTCCCTTCGCAATATTGAAGCGACTCCTCCGCATAGGGCCTCTAACCCTATTGCCGGAGTCTCCCAAAATGCGTCGTCCCCATATTGTTGCAACTCTCTCCATTCTCAGTGCCTCGGTCGCTATGCCCGCTTTCGCGCAGGTACCCGAAGATGAAAATCAGGCATTTGAAGGCGAAATCATCGTAACCGCGCAAAAGCGTGAAGAACGGCTGATCGATGTGCCTGTTACACTGACTGCAGTTAGCGGTGAACGGCTGAACGAGCTGGGTGTCAGCGATCTCGACGAGCTTTCCAATTATGTTCCCGGTCTCAATATCCAGGAACAAAGCGCCAATAACCCGGGCATTGTTATTCGCGGTATCACCTCGGACTCGGGTTCGGCGCAGCAGGCCGCGCGCGTGACGCTCTATTACAACGGTGTCGATATCTCGCGCTCGCGCGGATCTTATCAGGACATTTACGACATCGAGCGGATCGAGGTCATCAAGGGGCCGCAGGCGACGCTGTTCGGGACCGCTTCTGCGGTGGGTGCGATCAGCATCATTTCTGCGCGGCCAAAACCTGGTTTTTCAGGCGCGCTGACCGCTGGTATCGGCAATTTCGATCAGCGGCTGCTTACTGGTAATCTCAATCTGGGTTCCGACACCATCGCCGGACGCGTTGCTTTCGCATACAAAAAACGCGACGGCTATGTTAACAATCTGGCGCCCAATCAGGATGATCTGAACGGTCAGGATCAGCTCGGCGTTCGCGGGTCGTTACGGTTCACGCCAAGCGACGAGCTGACGGCGGACCTGATCTTGACCTACGACCGCCAGCGCAATCCCGGCACTGCTTTTGTCTCGCGCGCCTTGCCCACCGCCTCGGGTCCGGGCGATCCGTTTGGCGATGCCTTTCTGGGCGGTTCGCCGCGTTCGTTGCAGGATCTGTATCAAACGGAACTCGGCCTGACGCGCGATGTCTATGATATCAATTACACGGTGAATTACGGGTTTGCCGACAATTGGGCGCTGACGATGGTCAATGGCTATCGTAAGTTCGACTCGCTCGAAGTGTTCGACGCCGACGGATCGGCCGCCTGGTATCTGGAATTCACCGAATTTGCCAAGGGCGACCAGTTCAATCACGAAACGCGCTTTGCCTATACCGACGACAAGTTCCGTGGCTCGTTCGGCTTCAAT